>CAYSUA010000147.1:0-11333 GCA_964433795.1 uncultured Desulfobacteraceae bacterium
TAATTCCGTAGATTTCCTTACCGGACTCACCCGAAATCAATTCATCGGCCAGATCCGCTTCTATCATTTGAGATTCTCGCTCCTCCGGAAGTCCGAATCCCCCGCCCCCGGCATAATTGAGCGTCAAGCGATCGCCTGGATTTAAATAGGTCTGGGATTTGGGGTGGATATACTGACCGTCGTTGACAAAGATGCGGTTGGGCGCACCGGCCATTCCCTCCATATACCCTTGCGCCGGGTGTTTGTGGCGATCGGTTAATAGGGAAACCCGGACCGGATCTTTAGATATCACTTCAACGATGATCTCCTGGCCCAGTCCGCCTCTATATCGCCCGGGACCGCCGGAATCGGTTATCATTTCTTTTTTCCAGAATAGAAGCGGCGCCCTGGTTTCCAACACTTCGATGGAGCCGCACGAACTGTTGGTGGGAAAAGGGGTACAGGAAAGACCGTCCTTACGATAACGGGCGCCCATGCCGCCGTTGGCAAAAAGTATGGTAGAAAACTTTTCCCCGTCCAGTCCGGTCCCTGTAAACAGCGCCCTCAGTGTAGGCTGACTGCCGGATTCCGCCTTGACTTTTTCCGGCAGCGCCTTGTGCAGCGCACCAAAAACACATGCACTCAGCATGTGCCCGACAATCTGGCGCGCGTTGACCGGCGCCGGAACCAAGGGATTCAAAATGCTCCCTTCCGGCGCCTTTACGGTAATGGGGCGATAGGACCCTTCGTTTTTGGGGGTATGGGGGTCCAGTGCACATTTTATTGGATAGGTCGCATATGAATACGTATAGGTCATGACACAGTTCAAGGCCCGACCGATTTGGGGAGAACTTCCGTCAAAATCGATTTCAAGTTCATCGCCGGATATGGTGATTTTACAGTGGAGGATAATCGGAGATTCATATCCGTCCATCTCCACGGTTTCCTCATAAATTCCGTCCGGTACGTTGCTGATGGCCTGACGCATGACGCGTTCGGCTCTGGATTGAATTTCTTCGGCAAGATCGACCAAATCGTCAAGGCCCGTGTCTTCGAGGAATTCCACCAAACGGTTACGGCACATGGTTTGTGCGGTCACTTGAGCGTTGAGATCTCCGAAAACCATTTCAGGCACACGGACGTTCTCCCGGATGATTTCCATTAGGACTTCGTTGGGCTTGCCCGCATCATAGAGCTTCATGATCGGAATTCGGATACCCTCTTCATAAAGCTCCCGGGTATCGGCAGACCATACCGAACCGCCGATGTCTGGTGAATGGGCGATGGTTCCGGCAAAGGCCACCAGTTTATCTTTGTAGAAAATGGGCATGGCCATGGTGATGTCCGGCAGATGACCCGAGGCCAGCCACGGATCGTTGGTCATGACCACATCTCCGGGCGCCCACTGATATTTTGGAATTTTTTTCAAAAATTCCCTGACGGTTCGCGGCACCGTTGCAATAAAGGAGGGAATGCTTGCCGTGTTATTGGCAAGCCCGCTTCCGTTGACATCCAGAAGCACGCAGGCGTAGTCGTTTGATTCTTTGACAATGGTCGAAAAGGATGTCTGCAGCAGTGTTGCCGCTGCCTCGTCTGCAACGCTGGTTAGACGGTTCCACATGATTTCTAAACTAATGGGATCAAATTCTTTCGGCATGGTCTTATCCTTTAGTATTTTTAGAAGCCATCTCAAAATTAGGGTTTTGGTCAAATGCCAAGGCGGGGCCGAGTTTCAATCCGCAGGCATACTTATGTATGTCGAGGATTTGAAACGAGGGCCCAACGCAGGGATTGGGCTAAAAGACTTTTTTGAGATAGCTTCTATTGCTATCCCCGCATCAGACGGCCATATCCTTCAATGCGGACATTTAATCCTGCAGCACGAAGTGCCGCCCACAAACTGGCCTGGTTGCTGGTGACCACGGGAATTCCCAAATCCGCTTCCAGGGCTTCGATCATGCTTGCGGCCGCAAAATTCGTGCATGAAATAAAAACACAATCCGGCTTCGATTTTGCCACCCGAACGGCCAGTTCATAAGCGATTTGAGCCGGCTGGCGACCGATGAGCTTACGGTGATATTCATCCTCACCCAATTCCAGGCCCTGAAGCGCCTTAACCTCAAAACCTTCAGCCGCAAGCCATTTCTCTTCTTCGTCATTTACAAATTGAACATAGGGTGTTGCAACGGCTATCGATTTGGCATTCAAGTATTTCATGGCCTGGACGGCGGATTCGGATGTCGTGACCGTTGGGGCGCCGGTTTCTTCCTGGATCCTTTTCCGGATATCTTCGGCACTTTCAACAAACCCGCATGACGTGCACCCGAATATCATGACGGCCGGATCGGTAATCTTCAGCCGGGAAGCCACCTCTGCAACCTGTGCACTCATTTCCGCATAGGATTCACAGGATGAGGCGCCCGAGATCACCAATCTCGCGGCATGGACGCTGATACCCTCCGGCGCCATCATGTTAAGCTCCGGCTCCATGACCACATTGATGGACGGAACCAACAGCCCGATTCGGCCTCGCCATCCGAAATGGCTGTATTGCAATCTCAACTGTTTCATGCCTTACCCTCCTGTTTTTGAATCAGATCCTCTTAGAAACGTGACGATCACGCCTACCCCTGTAACCACCGCACCCGAAACCATAGCATATTGAAATGCGGTCATAAACGCAGATTTCTGTTCCGGCACATAAACCTTGAAACTGAGTCCCCCGCTCAGAGTATTGAACATACTGTTGAAAACCAGGCCGGCCAGGGCAACACCCAGAACCATACCAAAGTTACGGGCTGTGGCAAGGGTGCTTCCGGCAATACCCCTGCGCCGGGGCGGCACTGCACTCATGGCAGCGGCACTGTTGGGCGGAATAAACAATGCAATGCCGATTCCCATTAATGCCAATCTCCAGATTATAGAAAAATAAGGCGCTGAAGCGGAAAGACGGGATAGAAAGAAAAGACCCGATGATATGACAATCATTCCAAGGGTGCATAACAGCCGGGAGCCGATGCGATCTGAAATCCAACCGGAAACAGGAGATACAAAGAATAGAAACAAAAACGGCGCAACCATGAAATAACCTGCCTTGGCAGGTGAGTATCCGGCCGGATGGATCAGAAAAAACGGCATCAAAAAAACCATGGTAAATACACCGATGAAAAGAATCACAGCCGACAGCACCGGCAGGATAAACAACCGTATGCTTAAAAGGGAAAGATCAAAGATGGGATGCGGTTTTTGTTTTTCCAAATGATAAAGACCGACAGCGCTGGTCAATGCGATTGCTGCAAAGAAAAGGACCTGCAAACCCGTTTCGGCCCGGCTATGAAGGCGAGCCAATGCAATAATAATCGAACAGAAACAAACCCCCATCAAAACTGCACCGAACCAATCAAATGTCTCTTTTGTCGGCGTATCAATCGTTTCTGTTTTTAAGATCCGATAGGCCCAGATTGATGCGAAGATGCCGATGGGAATATTGATGTAGAATATGTATCGCCAAGAGGTAAAATTAATAATCAATCCACCCAGGGCAGGACCGGTGGTGAGTCCGGCTGCCACAACCGTCCCGATCATTCCCATGGCCCGGCCTCTTTCCTGGGGAGGAAAAATATCAACAACGAGTGCCGGGGAGCAGGCCATGAGCATGGCAGCCCCCACACCTTGAAACGCACGCGCGGCTACCAGCCAAATCGCATGGCTCGCTATACCGCATAAGAGAGATCCCAATGAAAACAGGATGAACCCTCTATAAAACACCCACCATCGCCCCTTAAGATCGCTCAGTCTTCCAAAGGCCAATAAAAGAGAAGAAATAGTAAGCAGGTAGATTAAAGGCACCCATTCAATGGTGGTTATGGGTACATTCAAATCCTTCATGATGACCGGCAATGCGATATTGACGATACTTCCGTCAAGGGTGGACATGAATATGCCGACGGCGACCAACGCGAAGGTAATCCACTTGTTATCTGAAACGCCCATGGGAATCATCCAAGGGGGGTACTCAGGAGTTCATCAAAATACGCAACCGTCTTTTTTAATCCCTCATCCAAAGCCACTTTCGGTTTCCAGTCCAAAACCTGATTGGCTATGGTGATATCGGGCTGGCGCTGGCGAGGATCGTCCTCAGGGAGTGATTTGAATATAATCTCGGATTTTGATCCGGTTAACTCTATTATTTTTTCAGCAAGTTCCAGGATTGTGAATTCACCGGGATTACCCAGATTAATGGGGCCGGTCACATCATCCGGAGAATTAAACAGCCGAATAAAACCTTCGATCAAATCATCCACGTAACAAAAGGATCGAGACTGTTTTCCGTCTCCGAAAACGGTAATCGGCTTTCCCTGCAATGCTTGGACGATAAAATTGGACACCACCCGCCCGTCGTTTAAATGCATGCGGGGGCCATAGGTGTTAAAAATCCGGGCGACCTTAATTTGTAGCTTGTGCTGGCGATAATAATCAAAAAAAAGGGTCTCGGCACATCGCTTTCCCTCGTCATAGCAAGACCTCGGTCCGATACAGTTCACATTTCCCCGGTAGGACTCCGGTTGAGGGTGCTCTGTGGGATCGCCGTATACTTCGGATGTCGAAGCCTGAAGTATCTTTATTTTTAACCGCTTGGCAAGTCCCAGCATATTTATGGATCCGTGAACATTGACCTTCGTGGTCTGAACCGGATCGTTCTGGTAGTGGATGGGAGAGGCCGGGCAGGCTAGGTTATAAATCTCATCTACCTCGATGAATAGCGGGAATGTAATATCGTGACGATAAAGCTCAAAATAGGGGTTCGAAAGGAGTTGTATGATATTCCGTTTGGATCCGGTGTATAGATTGTCCACGCAGATAACATCACAACCTTTCTCTATCAATCTCTCGCAGAGGTGTGAACCCAAGAATCCTGCACCACCGGTTATTAGTACCCGTTTGCGTATATGCATACGTACCTCCCT
The DNA here is from genome assembly GCA_964433795.1 of uncultured Desulfobacteraceae bacterium. GTDB lineage: Bacteria > Desulfobacterota > Desulfobacteria > Desulfobacterales > SURF-15 > DUZK01. The sequence continues at coordinate 4,947 of CAYSUA010000147.1, forward strand.
GAATATAAAGTGGAAAAATCTTCCAACTGCCATTCCATAGTTAGAATGCATGTAAGGTATCATGGCAATTCAGTGTTTGAAAAGGGAAAAATGAGATGATAAGATAACCGCCACCACAAGGTTCATGAATAACTCTGAGAAGAAATTTCGAGGGGATATCAACATGAAACGCTTCGGATTCGCACCCCTTTCACTATTATTGATTTCCGCCCTTTTTCCTTATCTGACATACGGGGACTCCAAGAAAATTGAAGCACTAAGAAACCGAATGGTTGACCGACAGATTCAAAGAAGAGGAGTAGAGGACACCCGTGTGTTGAATGCCATGTCTCAGGTGCCGAGGCATCGATTTGTACCAAAAGGCAGGGTATCCGAAGCATATGCGGATCACCCGCTTCCCATTGGTGAAGGCCAAACCATATCCCAACCCTATATAGTGGCGCTCATGACCGAACGTCTGAAACTGACCGGAGGCGAACGAGTGCTTGAGATCGGCACCGGATCCGGTTACCAGGCGGCAATCCTTGCCGAGGTCGTAAAAGAGGTATTCACCATGGAAATCAAAGAGAAACTCCATGAACGATCGACGAAAACATTAAAATCCCTAAAATTCGGCAATATCAGAACACGTCATGGAGACGGCTATTTCGGTTGGGAAGAATTCGCGCCTTTCGATGCCATTATGATTACGGCTGCGGTGAATCATATCCCGCCGCCCCTTCTCAAACAGCTGAAGAACGGAGGACGATTGATTCTCCCTCTGGGCAATCCGTTTCACTTTCAACATCTCACTCTCGTTACGAAAAAAGGAGGTGATTACAAAGTCAAACAGATTACCGGTGTTCTTTTTGTGCCCATGACCGGTCATGCCTTGGAGAGTAAGCGAAAAAACCAATGATCCTGGCGGCAGTATTCCTTTTATCCTTTTCTTCCCTTGCATTTGAAGTTTTACTGACACGGGTTTTTTCCATCAGTCAGTGGAACCACCTTTCATTTATGGTGATCAGTATCGCCCTGTTCGGGTTTGCAGCCAGCGGAACGTTCCTGAGCATGGCGGAGTCGAAGCAGTTTCGCTGGTTGGGTTTTATTTCCGCTAAAATCCCGGTGGCATGGCTTGTCTCCGGATACTCGGTGAGTGTAGTCGTCTCATTCATACTGTTAAATCGACTTCCCCTGGATTATTTCAGAATACCATTGGAATTCAACCAGTCTTTCTATTTGCTCACCGCTTATCTTTTGTTGTCCCTGCCTTTTTTCTTTACCGGATTTACGATTTGCTCGGCCTACGCATTTCTGCCTGATAAGACCGGTGCCGTTTATCTGGCGACCATGACCGGGGCTGCCTTTGGGGCTTTTTTTCCGGTACCGCTTCTGGTTAGCCTTGGGCTTGAACGATCCGTTTTCGTCTCGGCTGTTATTCCGCTGATTCTTCTACCCTTTAATGCCCAGGGCAGTTTGAAAAGACTTTTCCTGGGAATCTCAATTCCTATCGCTGCAACCGCTGCTGTTCTTTTCGCCTTTTCGCCGATGGCGAACGTTTCGCCGTCACCCTACAAATCGCTGAGCCAAATGCTGCGATTTCCCGACACCGAAATTATGGAAACATCCACAACGCTGCGAGGTCGGATGGATGAGGTAAAAAGTCCCTATATCCGGTTTGCGCCGGGTTTGAGTCTGAAATTCACAGAACAACTACCCCGTCAACATGCAATATTTAAAGATGGTGATGCGCCGCTAATACTGTACGATGTCCAATCTCGATCCGATATCGATTTTGCCGAATTTACGCTTCCCTATTCCGGATACCTGTTGAACCCACGCCCCGGTTCCGTTCTTCTGTTAATCAATGGAGGAGGAACATCCATCCCCTGTGCCCTTGCGTCACAATCAAAACGTATTGTCATCGTCGAACAGCACCCGTATGCGGCAAAAAAAATTAAATCGCAATACGGCCTCACGGTAGACGCAACGAATCCGAGAACGTTTATTTCAAATACCACGGAAAAATTCTCCATCATTCACATAGAGGACTGGGGCCCGTCACTGCCCGGTACCGCCGCCCTTAATCAAAGTCATTTATTTACCTTCCAGGCTTTTAAAGATTACATTGATCATCTCGAAAGGCCGGGTGTGATCATCCTTTCCCGCAAATTGTTACTTCCCCCGGCAGATTCCCTCCGGTTGTGGTCAACCGCCTATGAAGCACTCAAATCCAGCGGCAGCAAAGCGCCCGAACAGCACATGGCCATGCTCAGAAACTGGGATACCTTCACCCTTCTGATTTCAAAAACACCGATCCGAAATTCAGAAACAATTAGAACCTTCGCAAGAAACCTCAATTTTGATCTGGTATACTTACCGGATCTGATTAAAAAAGAAACCAACCAATACAATGAATTTGACCGACCCTTTCACTATAATGAGATATCACGATTAAAGGCATCGTACGGTTTAGGGGAACAACGGCAATTCTTTCAAACCTATCTTTTGGATGTAAACCCGCAAAACGACAATCGACCTTTTCCCAGCCGATTCCTCAAATGGACAAGAATTCTCGATCAATACAAAAGCATGGGAAGCCGATTCTACTCACTTTTTCTTTCAGGAGAAGTAATTGTATGTGTGGTATTTTTTGAAGCATTGTTCATCGCAATACTTCTCCTATTCGTACCGGTATCGGGAATCTTAAAACGGTCGGAAAAACCTTCCACACATTCTGTTCTTTTTTTTGTAGGCGTCGGCTTCGGATTTATGTTCATTGAACTCTATTTCATCAAAGCCTTTACACTGCTGTTTGGAGACCCGGTAATCAGTTTAACCGTGGTGCTCTCTGGAATTTTGGTCTATTCCGGTGCCGGTGGTTTCTGCTCCAAATATATCGGATACAGGAATCTCGGAATATTCATTATTGCCCTAGTGGCAATTCTTTTGATTTCATTTTACGGCCTTCAGATCCTGTTGGAATATATAGTGGGGCAATCTGCCGTCATTCGATATGTTGCCGCCTTTCTGGTTTTATTGCCATTCGGCTTTCTCATGGGCATCCCTTTTCCGCTTGGCATGCAATTTCTTTTATTAAATCCGGCCCAGCGGGCCTACGGGTGGGCGGTGAACGGCTGTGCATCGGTGTTGACTTCCGTTTTATCTGTTCAAATCGCGCTCTCATTCGGTATACCATATATCTTGGTCTGCGCCGTCGCAGCATACGGTTTAGTTTACATCAGCTGCAGGCGGGTGCAATGAAGCGTATGGGTGCATAGAATGACAACATTATACTTTAAACAGGCAAAAAAATGAGCATGCTCACATTACCCTATGGAACGGATTCGGATGTTCACCTCTCCTCCAAGGAAGCCATCAAGACAGCAGGACGGAACAATTCCTTTCAGTATAAAGTCGGTTTTTTGGCCACTGCCGAGCAATACGTTGCAGAAGAAATGGAGCCTCTGGGAATCGAGTCGGCATGGATATGGATCAATCCGCATGCCTCGTTATTCAATAAGGAGTTATACGAAAAAGAGAGCCGGAATATTTATGAAATCTCTCAAAAGCATAAAAATCTCTATCCTTTCGGCTGGTTCACTTATTTTGAAGATGAGAATTCACATCATCGTCAAGACAGGCTCATGCGTTTTTTTGATGAATACGGGTTTTGCGGCGTTAAAATAAACGTCGAAGATACCGATTACACCGGCCATATTGAGTTTAGATTGAATGAGTCGTTCATCGGCCCGGAGCTTGAGTTCATATCAGAACATTATCCGAACAAAATCGTTGCGTTCCACACCGGTATCAATGTTGCCGAGAAAAAAGCCCATCCGGAATTGGTGGGAAAAATTGCACAAAAATTCAACATATTGAAATATGTGATGGTTCATACGGGGGCCTGCCCCGGCCCGGTGGTAGTCGACTATCATCTGGATGCCATCACTGTCATGAAAGAAAATTCGAACGTACACGGTATTTTAAGCATGATCAATTCAGCATCGGTTTTGGATGTATATCGTGCTGTGAGAGATGGTTTGATTAATATCGAACAGGTACTTGTGGGCAGTGATTATCCGTTTAATAAAGCCATCGGAACGCTCGAGAGCATGTATAATCTTGCCTTTCACCCGGATCTCGGGTTTACGGATGAGCAGGTCCGAAAAATCATGACTGGAAACGCTTTGAACCTCATCCATAACAGTAAGTAACAACTACCCCCAAAAAGAATCTATTTGCCTCTCACAGAGCTCACGGAGTTCACAGAGTCTATTTGATCTGAATTCCTGAGAGGGGAATTCAGATCAAGCTGCCATCCCGCTGGCGCGGGAACTCAATTTCATTTTAACCGTTTAATTCCCGATTCAAGCAATGGAATGAATTTATGGCTGGCTTTGGAGAAAGGATAATTTTTCAAGGCACTTACCGTAACCCAGCGATAATCGACAGCCCCATTCAACTTCACAGCGCCTGAACGGTATCTGCATAAAAATACATCCATAACGATTCTGAAATGCGTATACGCATGCCGTACCTGAGTTAAGGAATTTACAATGGTTACGGTAAGATTGACCGCTTTTTTTATTTCTCTGGTGCAGGACGTCTCCGGCTTTTCGCCCTCGCCGATCATCCCGCCCGGAAACTCCCACAATCCGCCCAATAAACCTTCGGACGGTCTCCTTGTAATCAAAATTTTTCCTTTTCGAATAATCACCCCGGCGGTTAGGCGATACACCGGTGTCGGTTTCGATTGCACCCGAATCGGGTATTCTCCGGTTGTCTTATTTTTGTATGCTTCACAGGCACTGTGTACCGGACATTGAATACAATCCGGTGCTTTGGGCTTACAAACCAATGCCCCGAGTTCCATCACGGCCTGATTAAAGGTTCCGGGTTGGTCGGAAACGAGAAGGTTCTGTGCAATCGATCTGAATATCTTTAAGTTGTTGGATTTATTAACCGGTGCATCGATTTCAAAAAGCCTCGCCAACACCCGTTTCACATTACCGTCCACCACGGCATAGGGCTGATCGAACGCGATGCTCATAACCGCCGCTGCAATATACTCCCCTACCCCGGGAAGCTTTCTAAACGCTTCCATATCATCCGGAATCTTACCGGCATGCTCGTTTCTGACAATTTTTGCAGCATGATGCAGATTCCGGCATCTGGCATAATACCCCAACCCCTCCCATGCCTTGAGGACGGTTTGCTGCCGTGCTCCGGCAAGGGTTATAACATCCGGAAATCTCCGGATAAACGCCTCATAATATGGCAGGACCGTCTTGACCTGGGTCTGCTGAAGCATGACTTCTGAAACCCAGATGCGATAGGCATCATGGGTCTCCCGCCAGGGAAGCTTCCGCTGGTTTGTTATATACCACCCTATTAAACGTCCTCTATTTTTCTTTACTTTCAATCGGTTCATATTATTTGCCATCATAGAATCAAGAATATCGAATTTCGAAATTTGAAACAATGTTGAATCAGAAAAATTCAACAAAATATTTTCTGGCATCTGATTTGCAGTGTTAATATTCGATTCTTAACTTCTAATTTAATAGGTTTTTATGTTAAAGTAACTGCTATGAAAAAAGTATGCCGTTATTTCCGTGATTCCATTATTTACCTTATCGCCGTATCCGTCTTTTTCATAATATGGATCGCCGCCCATTCCCTCCTTCCACGCAATGGAGCCTTTGCATATGTGTTGAACGGCACAAGCTGGTCAGGAAGCCAAGCCACCATGTATTCAACAGGCGGTAATTCAAACGCCACATTCGATAGCGCCTTTGTTGAAGCAATGAGCAATTGGAACAACCTTTCGAATTTCCGATATCTCAATGCAAATGGATTCAAAGATCCGTGTGCGGATCCGAATTTCTACGGTCCGCCTTGGTTCAGCGGTTATTCTTTCAGGTCGGATAGCTGCGGTGCTTCCATGGGAAGTTCCACATTAGCGGTGAATTTCCGCTGGTCTGTCGGCAGTGAGATCTTTCAGGCCGGTACGGTGTTCAATACTGCGTGGTCCTGGGATGTTCACAACGGATCGGGTTCCAATATCGATTTCAGGCGGGTGGCCACGCATGAATTGGGACATGCATTAGGCCTGGGACATGAATCCGTGAACTCGGCACTGATGAATCCGTTATACTCTGATTTCATTGAAAACCCTCAGCCCGATGACATAAATGGTATCAGAGCAATATATGGTGGCAGTGGTTCTCCGGTTAGTGGAACCCCTGGAGATTATGACTACTGTGCGCTGTACGGTCCCTGTGCAGCCGGTGAAGGCGACTGTGATGGTAACGCTGAGTGTCAAAGCGGCCTTACCTGTGTCAACGACGTAGGGGCCAACTATGGCTATGATTCAATTGTTGATGTGTGCGAAGGAGCTGGAAC
>CAYSUA010000148.1:0-11218 GCA_964433795.1 uncultured Desulfobacteraceae bacterium
ACCACGCCCTGGCCTCCAAACCCGGCGATGCGAATTTCAAATCGGTCAAGCTGAGTTGTTTTATTGTAGGCGTTCTCAGGTTCAGAGTTCACCGTTCAGGGTTCCCTTTCTTTCGTTGTTTTTGTTCGCAGGAAAGCAAATGCTTGATGAAACCTCTATAACCCATCATTCCAGCACTCCAATATTCCAGTATTCCAATGGTGAGCGAAGCGAACTATGCCTTATTATAGACCGTGGGAGTATTATCGTCACCCTTTTTGCTGTCAAGAGGTTTTTGCTGAGTGATTACAGCAGATAATGTTGTTTTCCAAAATCTCGTGTGGTAATAATCTAACATCTTCAATAAGTTATATTGGACTAAAAATCCGTGAATCTAAGAATCATTCTTTTTGTTTTGGCGCTCCTCGCATTTTTATCCGCTTCAATCGGCGGCGCCCTCTATTATTCATCGTTAAGGGAATCGGCGCTTAAGGAAGCGGAGAGGCAGGCAGTGGCCCATGCCGACATGGTCAAAAAAAATTTTTCCGCATTTCTTTCAGAGAGTATTCGGCCTGCTAAAACCCTTGCCGGAATGCACGCTTTAAAGGATGCCCTGATCCAGGCCGATGAGTCCAACCTTGCAAGCGCAAACACCATACTCGACCATTTTCAAGAAACCTTGAATACGGATGTTTGCTATCTTATGGATCCTCAAGGGAACACCATTGCCTCCAGCAACAGGAAAGCCCCAGACAGTTTTGTGGGAAAGAACTTTGTCTTTAGGCCGTATTTTGAAAAGGCAATTAAAGGCCATCCAGCCACTTATTTGGCACTCGGTATCACATCCGGAAAACGGGGAGCCTATTACAGCCATCCGATTTATTCAGACAACATCAAATCGCCGGTGGGCGTTGTCGTCATCAAAGTGTCCATTGAACGGATAGAAAAAGAGCTTGGTCCTGATTTAGACAGGATGGTACTCGTAGCCGATCCGCGAGGGATTGTTTTTATCTCCAATCGAAAAGACTGGCTCTATCATTCTCTGTGGAAACTTACGGAAAATGATGTTTCAGAGATTGCCGAATCTCTCCAGTTCGGCAAGGGCCCGTGGATTTGGAGTGGACTGGAGCAGAAGGATGAAAAACATTTGGTAGATCGATCAGGAAATGTCTATTTGTTTCATAAAAAACAGCTGGATAATTATCCAGGGTGGCATGTATATGAATTGAGAGACGCAAAAGCCATTTCCAAAAGGATCTCCGATCCGATCATCAGTGTCACCGGGCCCATAGTTCTGGCACTCTGCATACTTATCGGGTTGTCCGTATTTCTTTTATACCGGAAAGCGAGTTATGAAATCGCACGTAGAAAGGACTTTGAAAAAGCATTGCAGGCCAGCGAAGCGAGATATCGTTCTCTGTATCTCAATACACCCGCCATGCTTCACTCCATCGACCCGGATGGACGGCTTCTGAGTGTGAGCGATTATTGGGCGGAAGCCCTCGGCTATCGCAGGGAGGAAGTGATCGGCCGAAAACTGACGGAATTCTTTACGGAAGATTCCCGGAAATATGCCGAAGAGACCTTCATCCCCACATTTTTTAAAACCGGTTTTTCAAAAGACATACCCTATCAGTTTGTTACCAAAACAGGGGGAATCAGGGATTTTCTGTTGTCCGCCATCGGCATTCGAGATGAGAATGGAAAAATAAAACGTTCATTGGCTATATCCATCGATGTCACAGAAAGGAAACGGGCCGAAGAGGCTTTGAATAGAGCCACGGAGGCCCTGAGTCTCTATTCAAAGGATCTGGAGCGCCAGGTAAAGAAGCGGTCCGAGGAGATTACCAGCATCCTGAGATATACACCGGCTTTCGTCTATATCAAGGACAAAGAGGGACACTATATGCTGGTAAACTCCCGGTATGAAGAATTATTCGGGGTTCAAAATGAAATGATCCGCGGTAAGACAGACCACGAAGTCCTTCCAACAGCGGTCGCCGACCAATTCCGATCCCATGACCGGAAAGTGATCTCCGACAATAATCCCTGTCAGGTAGAGGAGCGAATCCCCCAGGCGGAAGGCGTGCATACCTATCTATCGGTTAAATTTCCGGTATATGATGAATCTGGAAATATAAGCGGTGTCGGAGGGATCTCCACCGATATCACAGAGGTAAAGAAAGCGCAGGATCAGCTCCGAATGCTCTCCGGAAGCATCATGGACGAACAGGAAAAAGAACGGTCCGCCCTTGCACGAGAACTCCATGACGAACTGGGTCAGGTCTTGACGGCCCTTCGAATTGACTCATCCTGGATGCTGGATCGATTGAAAGAAATAGACCCCAAATCGGCTTTGCGGGCATTGAGCATGTGTGAAATGATCGATCAGACCATTGAAGAAGTCCGCAGGATGGCGTTTCGATTGCGTCCCGGTGTTTTGGATGATTTGGGTCTCATAGACGCGCTGGAAGCATATACCACCGATTTTGAAAGGCGAACCGGCATTACCTGTGTCTTCGAACATGCAAATGTTCCGAATGTGAACGAAACCTTGGCGACCGCAGCTTATCGGATCACCCAAGAAGCATTAACCAATGCGGCCCGACATGCTGCTGCAAGCCACATAGAGGTTAAGGTTGAAGCTCAAAACGGAAACCTGTTTCTCAATGTGACGGATAACGGCAAAGGATTTAATCTCTTTGAGCTGAATGAGTCGGAAGGTTTCGGACTTGCCAGTATGAGGGAGAGAGCAAGCCTGGCCGGCGGAGATCTCGAAATCCGTTCCGCTGCAGGAGAAGGGACCCGGATCGTGTGCAATATGCCCATTGAAGGGAGTATGAGTTGATTAGGGTTCTTCTTGCCGATGACCATAGCATTGTCCGGGCCGGATTGAGACGGATTGTAGAGGATAGCGGCGAAATGGAGGTGGTTGCCGAAGCCTCTGACGGGAACGAGGCGATTCAACAGATTCGTAAAACGACGCCCGATGTGGCGGTTATCGATATTTCCATGCCCGGATTGGATGGGCTGGAGGTTATTCGTCGGCTTCAGACGATCAGCCCCTACCTGCCTATTCTGGTGTTGACCATGCACGAAGAGGAACAATACGTTGTTCGGGCCATTGAAGCGGGAGCCATGGGATATATTACCAAACGATCTGCACCGGATCAGCTGGTAACGGCCATTCAAAAAGTAAGGGCCGGAAATCGATTTCTTACACCCGCTGCAGCCGAATCTCTGGCGTTACGGATGGCCCGGGGCACTGAATCACAATCGCCCATGGACACCCTTTCCACCCGAGAACTTCAGGTATTGAGACGGCTGGCGTTAGGGCAGACCAATCGAGAGATTGCCGATTCCTATCATATCAGCGTCAAAACCGTAGACACCTATAGGCTTCGCCTGCTCAAGAAACTCCATCTTCGCAACAACGCAGAGTTGTCTAGATTTGCCATTCAGAATAAACTGATCGACCCTTGATGGCTTCGTAAAAAGCGCCAATTTCTGCGTTGCACTTCATCTCGCTGCCACTGCGACGTACTATTCGTACGCCTCGTGTCACGAGATTCGCGCGCGCGTGTACTTTGAACTTGGCGCTTTTTACTTTGCCATAATTCGCTTTGCCTATAAATCCGAATGGCTGGAAGCTTGATAAGGTTCTACATCAGCGATTTGAAAAACTCTTCGTTTTCGATAATTTTTTCAGGTTTTTTGGTGTATTGGGTGGGAACGGTACCTTCTTTGAAGCATTCAAAGATTACCTTTTTCGATTCCGGAATGGGCAACAAACCGGTTTCCGCATCGATTTTTGCGAAGACAACGCCCTCGGGCGCCTGAAACACTTTCACGGGTTCTCCATCCAAAATCTGTTTCATAAAACCCAACCAGATGGGGCTTGCCGCCCTCGAGCCGGTTTCCCCTTTTCCGAGGGACCCCCCCTCATCAAAACCGACCCACACTCCGGTATTATACCGTGGCGTGTATCCCACAAACCATGCATCGAAGAGATTGTTCGTGGTGCCGGTTTTTCCGGCCACCGGACGACCAAGGGCCCGAACCCTGCGACCGGTGCCCTCTTTTACCACACTTTCTAACAGGTTGGTGATAATATAGGCGGTGCTTTCTTCCATCACCTTTTTCTTCACCGGGTTTGCTTCTTCGATGATGTTTCCGTACCGATCCTCTATTTTGGTGATAAAGATCGGCTCAATAAGGTATCCGGAATGATTAAATACAGCGTAAGCACGGACCACTTCAAGCAGAGAGATGCCCGAGGATCCGAGGGCTATGGAAAGATTTCTGCTCAACTCTGATTCTACACCGAGTTTTTTTGCATAATCGATGGCGTACCCCACACCGATATCCCTCAATATCTTTATGGTGATCACATTCCGGGATTTGGCCAGAGCTTTGCGAAACAGCGTGGGGCCATGAAATTTCAGTCCATAATTCTTGGGTTTCCAGGTGAAATCCCGTTCAAGGTCTTTGGTGACAATTGGGGAGTCGATGATAACCGTTGCCGGGGTGTAGCCTTTGTCGATGGCCGCTGCATAGATGATCGGTTTGAACGCCGACCCCGGTTGACGCCGGGATTGAATGGCCCGATTGAACTGGGTCGCTCTGAAATCTCTCCCCCCCAACATGGCTTTTACAAACCCGGTTTCCGATTCCAAACAAAGCAGCGCGGCCTGGGCCTTGGGAACCTGTTCCAGTTTCAGGCTCCACATGTCTGAATCCGGAATCTTTTCTTTCAGTCGAACCCGGATAACATCGCCAACTTTCAGTGCGTTTTTGGGATGCCGGAGCCTGGCCTCATAATAGGCCACTTCAATATTCGGCTTTCTCGCCCACTTCATATCCTTTATGCCGATTTCTCCTAAGGCATTCCCCATCCGTACGGTAACCCGCTTCTTCTTATCGTCAATGGATATAACCACACCGTTTACGGCTTTTCCGGATTCGAAAAGATCGCTCTCGTATTGATTCTGAAGTTCTTTTGAAAACGATTCGATTTCTTCGGTTGCCAAATGCTTAATGGGACCTCGGTAGCCCTGGCGTTTATCAAGGTCCAGGAGTCCTTTTTCAATTTCTGCCCTTGCAATCTTCTGCATTTCCAGGTTGACTGCGGCGTAAATCTGCAGGCCTTCCCTGTAGAGCATATCTCGACCGTATTTGTCTTCGATATACCGCCGAATGTGCTCCGTATAAAAGGGGACCTCTTCGATATAGACGTTCCGCCTGGGTTTAATATCCAGGTAGATATTTATAGCCTCTGTGGCCTCATCATTAGAAATGAATCCTTCCTGTACCATACGATTCAGCACATAGATCTGTCGTTCTTTTGCTCTTTCCGGATGCCTGAACGGCGAATACCTGCTGGGGGCCTGGGGCAGACCGGCCAGCATGGCGCATTCAGCCATAATCATATTCATAGCGCTTTTTCCGAAATAATTCTCCGCAGCCGCTTCCACGCCATATGCGCCATGGCCCAGATAGATCTGATTTAAATATAGGAACAGTATTTCCTGCTTAGAAAATGCTTTGTCGATTCGATAGGCCAGTATGGCTTCTTTGATTTTGCGTTTGTAGCTTCTTTCCGGAGTCAAAAAGAAAGACTTGGTCACCTGTTGGGTGATGGTGCTTCCGCCCTGAACAATGGTTCCGGCTTCTATGTTTTTAAAAAACGCCCGGATGATGCTGAAGAAATCGATCCCTTTGTGTTTATAAAATCGTGCATCCTCTGCGGCGATAAAGGCTTTAATAAGCATGTCGGGCATTTTTGAAAGGGGAATAACGACCCGTCTTTCCTGAAAAAACTCGGCGATTTTCCGATTTCCGTCCGAGTATACGGTGGTGATAATGGGGGGTCGATAATCGGTGAGGGAGGTTATCTTGGGAAGGTCCTCGCTTAAATACCAATATACGCCGGCCATCATTGCCGTTCCACTCAATGTGGTCAAGATGGACAACCAGATAAACCAGCGAAAAAGCCTCGAGGATCCCCCTTTTTTGCTTTTTTCGGCTCGCTCTTTCAGGATTTGTTTTTTGCTCTTATCGTTGCTCATACTGTATTGGTATTACAAGATTTAAGGACAGCAAGTTCCCTGAACTTTGAAAAGGTTATAGCCTAACCCGGATAAACACGCCAAAGGGCGGCGGGCAAGCTGGAAATTCCAAATCACAAATATCAAATAACGTTTTGTTAAGCAAGAAACTGTGTGCCGACAAAAACCATTGACTTTGAATCGGGTTACGGATAATTATTTCTGTTTATTGTTTTGACAAAAGAGACAGCCCCATTATTACATAGCCCCGATAAACGGGATAAGTGCCTTCACCAAATTTTTTTCTTGTTAAAAAACAAGAAAAAAATTTCTAAGGCACTAACAGGGATATGGCATGACACAGCTTAATTTCGACAAACTCGGCGGATTGGTTCCGGCCATTGTTCAGGACCATGAGACGGGAGATGTTCTCATGCTTGCCTATATGAACCGGGATGCATGGGAGAAAACCCTTGAGACCGGCAAGGCAACCTATTTCAGCCGAAGCCGACAATCGCTTTGGATAAAGGGCGAGACATCAGGCCACACCCAACATGTTAAGGAGATCTGGATCGACTGTGATAAAGACACGGTATTGTTAAGGATCGAACAGACAGGGGGGGCTGCATGCCATACCGGTCATCGAAGCTGTTTCCATATGCAGGTGGTAAATGATAAAATAGAGGTTATCGGAACACCTTTATTTAATCCCGAGGAGGTATATAAAGCGTGAAAGAACGGCTCAAACTAGGTATTCCCAAAGGAAGCTTGCAAAACGCAACCATCAATTTGTTTAAGCGCTCCGGCTGGAATATTAATATCAACGGCAGAAGCTATTTTCCGGAAATAAATGACGATTCCATTGAGTGTGCCATATGTCGCGCCCAAGAAATGTCCCGATATGTTGAAAGCGGTACCCTGGATGTCGGATTGACCGGGAAAGACTGGATTGCAGAAAATAGTTCCGATATCCATGTGGTGGCGGACCTGGTCTATTCCAAGGTCAGTTCCCGTCAGGCCCGATGGGTTGTTGCGGTGCCGTTTGAATCCGAAGTCCAAAAAATAGAAGATCTGAAAGGAAAAAAGATTGCAACGGAACTCCTCCAGTACACCAAACGATATTTCGAAGAACGGAATATCGCCGTAAAGATTGAATTTTCCTGGGGAGCCACAGAGGCCAAAGTGGTTTCCGGACTGGCCGATGCCGTTGTGGAGGTTACGGAAACGGAAAGCACCATCAAAGCCCACGGCCTTAGAATCATTCATGAAATGATGAAAACCAACACACAACTGATTGCAAACCACGACGTCTGGAAAAACCCGGAGAAAAGAGAAAAAATCGAACAGATTGCGTTGCTGCTTAAGGGCGCGCTTTTGGGTCAGAAGCTGGTGGGGCTTAAAATGAATGTGCCGGAAGAGAAAATGAACGAGGTTATGGATTTGCTTCCCAGCCTCAATGCACCGACAGTTTCGCCCCTTTATAATTCAAACTGGTTTGCAGTGGAAATCATAGTGGGCACAGATATTGTGAGAGATCTAATTCCCAAGCTGCTCAAAAAAGGTGCAGAAGGCATTATCGAATATCCGTTGAACAAGGTGGTGTAAATGACTTCCAAGCGAATCCAGGCGATTTCTTCCTTTATTGTTATGGATGTCCTTGAAAAGGCTCATGAAATGGAACGTGAAGGGGTCGACATCATCCACCTGGAAGTTGGTGAACCCGACTTTGATACGCCGGCCAGGATAAAGGAGGCCGCATGCCGGGCTTTAGACGAAGGACATACGCATTATGTTCACAGCCTCGGAATCCCGGAACTCAGAGAAGCCATCAGCGAGTATTACCACAACACCTACAAGGTATCGGTGGACCCCGACCAAATCGTCATATCTTCGGGAACCTCCCCCGCCATGTTTGTTGTGTTTTCCGCTCTTCTTGAGCCGGGAGAGCAGGTCATTATTTCAGACCCGCACTATGCATGCTACCCAAACTTCATTAAGTTTGTTCAAGGAGAGCCGGTTCCGGTGCGAGTCTATGAGGAAGACGGGTTTCAGTTCCGACCGGAGGCCATTAAGGAAAAAATTACGGAAAAGACAAAGGCCATATTTATCAACTCCCCATCCAATCCCACAGGAAACCTGCTGTCAAAGGAAAGAATGGCGGCCATTGCCGAATATTCGCCTTACATCGTTTCTGATGAGATCTATCACGGTTTGGTTTATGAGGGGAAGGAACACTCCATACTAGAGTTCACGGACCATGCGTTTATTCTGAACGGATTTTCAAAGCTTTACGCAATGACCGGATGGCGGCTGGGGTATGTGATCGCACCCAAACCGTTTATTCGATCCATTCAAAAGGTTAAGCAGAATTTCTTTATCTCTGCCAATGCCGTTGTTCAAAAGGCGGGCATTGCCGCATTGAAATACTGCCGCGATGATGTTGCCCAAATGAAAGAGATTTATAACGAACGCCGGAAATTTATGGTACGGCGACTTAAAGAAATGGGATTCGGAATCACCGTGGAACCGACAGGCGCTTTTTACATTTTCGCCAATGCCAAACATATCTCCAATGATTCCTACGGCCTGGCCTTTGATATTCTGGAAAAAGCCCACGTGGGAGTGGCCCCGGGCATCGATTTCGGTGAAAACGGGGAAGGCTATCTCCGGTTGTCATATGCGAGTTCCATCGAGAAAATTGCCGAGGGGATGAATCGGCTGGAGCGGTACTTAAGTAACCGATGATCATCACATCTTCAGAATTCATAACAAGCGCTGTTAAACCTTCACAATATCCGCCTGCAGATCCGCCCGAGATCGCTTTTGCCGGCCGCTCCAATGTCGGCAAATCGTCTTTGATCAACAAGATTTTGAACCGGCGACGCCTCGTTAAAACCAGTTCCACTCCCGGCCGGACCCAGCTGATCAATTTTTTTTCCATTAACGAGGATTTTACGTTTGTCGATCTTCCCGGCTACGGATATGCAAAGGTTCCCCTGCACATTCGTAAAAAATGGGGCCCCATGGTGGAAACCTATCTATCGTCTCGAAAAACGTTGAAAGGTGTTGTGTTGATTATGGACATCCGGCGGATTCCGAGAGAGGGAGAACGGGATCTTATCAACTGGTTAAACTATTATCGATTATCATCCATTTTGGTGTTGACGAAAATAGACAAACTTTCCAAAACCAAACAAGGGAAACAGAAAAAAGAGATTGCCGAATCATTGAGTCTGGAGGATTCGGACCTTATTCTTTTTTCCGCCAAGACCGGCTTTGGAAAAGAGGTGCTGTGGCCGGCCATAGAAAAGCTTTTGAGATCTTAATTGTTATTTCTGTGTGTTTTATGCAAAAACAAGTGCACAAGTAACAACTGTTAAAATCTCAAATAACAAGCACCAAATCACAGATAAATTACAAATTCCAATATCCATGATCCAAACAGGTTTGCAATCTTTGTTCTTGAAAATCATGTATATGTTTCGAATTTTGAATTTCGGTCATTGTGATTTGTTTGGTATTTGATAGTTGTAATTTGGAATTTCCCCGAGAAAAAGGGATTTACACTTCGCTTCAACCGGTTTGTCCGGATTAGGATAGGGTATGAAAAAATCAGCGGCCCATGACGATCGTTCTGATTTCAAATCCGGTTTTGTAACCATTGTCGGCGCTCCCAACGTTGGAAAATCAACCTTCTTGAACCGGGTACTCGGTGAGAAGATTTCGATTACTTCCAAAAAACCCCAAACCACGCGAAATCGGATATTAGGCGTTGTTCACCGCCCCTGTTCTCAAATGGTATTCATCGATACACCCGGCATCCACAAAACGGAAAATATTTTCAATATCAGAATTGTGGATGTGGCCTTGGGCGCTCTGGGTGATGCGGATCTGATTTTGCTCATGATCGATGTGACCCACCCGGATCCGCCATCAGACGCCATTCTGCTCAAAGCCCTGAAAAAACAAAAACGGCCGGTAATTCTGGCCGTAAACAAGATTGACGGAGTCGATAAAGCCAAGGTTTTAGAGGCTATTGAAGAATGGGCGTCGCTTTATGAATTTAGGGAGGTGGTTCCTGTCTCTGCCAAGCAGGGCACTCAGATCGACACATTGCTTGGGGTAATGGAAACGGCACTCCCCAAAGGACCAGCCTATTTTCCCGAGGATTCCATCACCGATGTTCCGGAGCGGTTTATTGCCGCCGAAATGATTCGAGAAAAAGTGTTTCGGCTAACGGGTCAAGAAATTCCTTATTCCATTGCCGTTACCGTAGAAGAATTTAGCGAGGATGTGAACCGGGGTCTTGTGAAAATCTATGCCTCGATCCATGTGGAGCGTGATTCCCAAAAGGGTATCGTCATCGGCAAGGGAGGACGAAAGCTCAAACAGATTGGCGAGGTTGCCAGAAAAGACATCGAACGAATGCTGGGCACCCGTGTATTTTTAAAGCTTTTTGTCCGTGTGCAGAAAAACTGGAGCAAGGATACCAAAGCACTCCGACGGTTCGGATATTAATGATCGTATCTTTTCATCCGTGCTTTATTGGAGATCGGAATATCATATGTGCCGGCCGGGAACCCGGACCGGATGAACGATCTGCCATTAAAACCGCAGGTGCTGTTATTCTACCCCAGGGCTGTCGCCAATCCCTCTACGAAATGGCGCGTGACCACTGCCCTTATGTCTTTCCAAACTATGAAGCCCGGTTCCAGTATCCCGGAAAACTCGGTGATATCGCACTTTTTAAGAGAGAAAATCTCCCCCATCCCGATACCTGGTGCTACATGCGTGTTCGAGATTTAGATCATGCGGAAAGGGAAAGCTGGAGAAACCGGATCGAAGCGACACCCTTTGTATTTAAACATACCTGGGGAGGCGAGGGAGAAACGGTTTATCTCATGCGGTCCGGCGAGGAATTTGACAGGATAATGGATCAGGCGGAAAAGTTTGAACGATCCGGACAGGACGGGTTTTTGATACAGGAGTATACTCCCACGGACCGGTCACTAAGGATGGTGGTTATTAGTGAACGGCTTATCACATACTGGCGAGTTTCAAATGCATCCGATGGGTTTTGTACCAGTCTGGCAAAAGGAGCGGTGCTCGACAGGTTATCCGATCCGGATCTTAAAGCGGAAGCGTCTCATTATATACGAAAATTTTGCGCAAAGACCGGTATTAATCTGGCA
>CAYSUA010000149.1:0-11212 GCA_964433795.1 uncultured Desulfobacteraceae bacterium
TACTTTGACAGTCTGTAAAAGAATTCCGTGGGTTGAGAGAACATGGGATTCAGAATATATCCCTTTACATAATCACGGTATGCCCATACTTCAATGGGTTGAAACAGCGTAATACCAAGGGCATCTTCATACCAGATCTGTTGGAGTTTTGCATAGGCGTCAGCTCTAACTTTCGGGTCTACGTTTTCAATGCCGGCCTTCAACAGCCGGTCGACTTCAGGATTATTATAACCCATGTATTTGCCGTATGTCCCATTGGAACTCATATACGGATACATGAAATTGTGGGGATCCGGATAATCGGCACCCCATCCGATAATGAAAACCGGATGCTTGTAGGCGCGAATATCCACCATGTAATCTTTCCACTCTACATTGCGGACTTCAATTCGAAACTTGGGATTTAAGGATTCAATATTCTCTTTAAGCATCAACGCGGCAGCTTCACGCTCTTCCCTGCCCGTGTTATAGGTAATGATCATTTTGAATCCCTTCTCCCATACTTTCCCACCCCAGGCTTTTTTCATATTTTCGGCCGCTTTTTTGAGATCGAACTCATAAATCGGTACATCCTTTTGAAAGGGCAAACCATAGATAAGCGGAGTGGGCGGTAGTGACGCGAGATCATTGACCACCTCTTTTTTGAAGACATGCCGATCATAGGCATGGAGGAAAGCTTTCCGGACATTGATATCGGAGAAGAAATCCGGAGGGATACCCTCTCCGTCCAGTTTTCCGCTGCCGATACTGGGGTTGCCGGTGGGATCGATTTTCTGACAGAACATTGCACCGGTTACCGCCAATTGAGAGACTTCATGGGTTTCAACCCCTTTCATGGCCTTAACTTCAGGTACAAAGGGCTTGGGAATGTGCACGCGGTCGGCATCTCCGTTTTGAAGCATCAATTTTCTCGTGCTCCATTCCGGTACATACTTTACGATGGCGTTTTTCAGTTCCGGCTTGGGCCCCCAATAGCCCTCAAACCGCTCAAATACAAATTGTTTAGAGGTCTCCCAGACTTTCAGTTTATAGGGACCGGTGCCATTGGCGATATTTTGCAGGGGTTCTTTTCCTTCTGCCGGTTTGTTATATTTTGCGGCATTGGCGATGTCGCCGTTCCAGCATCCCTTGGAGATGGCCCATTCTTTGTCTATGATACAGGAAGAAGTGTAGCAGAGGATGCCTAAAAGCGGCGGGTAAGGCTTTGGAAGATGAAGAATAACCTGATCTCCCTTGGCTTCGATGCTTTCATCGATTTTTTTGAAAATTCCGGGAATGATTTTACCGCCCTTTCTGGTATTGCCCTCACCCGTCATGGCCTCAAGCAGCATCCACATGGGACCGCCGGCCGGATCACTGATCATTGCCCGTTTCAGGGAATAGACCACATCATCCGGTGTCAAGTCGCCGCCTTCATGGAATTTAACGCCTTTTCGAATCGTGAACGTAATCGTCTTTCCATCGGATGAGATACCGCCATTATCCACGGTAGGGACTTCTTTGGCCAAGACCGGCACGAATTTTCCGGTATGAGGTCCGTCGAAAAAGATCAGCGTTTCATAGATGGTCCATATTTTTGCCGATCCGGCAGTATCATAACTCTTTGCCGGGTCCAGTGTGTCCACCGAGCCGATATCGGCGAGTACAAATGTGTCCGGATTCTTTACCGCCACCGATGTCGTGGACAGTCCTATCACGAGCAAAGCACACCATACGGTAATGAAGCTTAATCTTCTCATATTACCTCCTTTCTGCGTATTGAATTAAGAAATGATCAGATTTGTAAAAAAATTTCCATATATTGAATTTTCTTCTTGACATACAGCTATATGTTGTGATAGCAAAGTTTTTAATTCATGGTGATGGCATCCCTTTCCTTTCAGGAGATGCCATGGGGTCATAGCAAACGATACCTAATAGCGACCATGTAGTTTCCCTCCGAAATGCAGTTGAACCAGTACTGCTATGACCGAACCCCAACCCCCCGGGAAGAAGCGGCACTTCCCGGGGGCATTTTTTTGGCTATTTCAGACCGATTTCCTCAGCCACGTCCCGCAACCCCATGATGGTATCGGTAATCAGTTCGGTCAGATCCATTCCCAGCATTCCCGCACCCTTTTCAATGATTGAGCGATCCACACCGGCTGCGAACCGCTTGTCCTTCCATTTTTTCTTTACCGACTTCGCCTTTATGTCCATTACGCTTTTAGACGGGCGTACCAATGCGGATGTCACCACAAGGCCGGTGAGCTCATCAATGGTGTACAGAATTTTCTCCAGCTGGGTTTTCGGTTCCACATCCGTGCATATTCCCCATCCGTGACTGATCACAGCCCGGACATAGTCTTCCGGCCAGTTATTTTCTTTGAGGATCTCTTCGGTTTTCTTGCAGTGCTGCTCAGGAAACTGCTCATAATCGAGATCGTGGACCAGACCGATAACACTCCACATTTCCTCATCTTCTCCCAGCTTGCGCGCAAAATACCGCATCACTCCTTCAACCGCCAGTGCGTGTTTAATGAGACTTTCACTTTTATTATACTCGTTGAGTAAACGCCAAGCATCTTCCCTGGTCGGAACTTTCTGATTCATTCATTATCCTCCTTGTGTGCCCTATCGTTGCAAAAGTCGAGGATGCCGCAGATCCAAGGCGTCCGAGGGTGAAGCTGTAGTGGACTACCGCGAACCCTCGGCAACGAAGGAGATGCGGTATCATCGGCTTTCCCGAAGGGTAAAAAACATGACAAATTTTAATTTAATTTTGGAGTTCGCCTTTTGTCGATTCCAGAACCATAAGCCAATTATTCCTAATCATTTGATTTTATTAACTTAACACCCTTTTGTTATATTTATTATGCAACGGTTGGGTCTACTTGCGTTCGCACAGTTCGATGCGAACTTTATCGGGCGCTTCAATATAGGCGATACGGACCCCCGGTCTCACCTGCATCGGTGCAACGACGAAATGAACACCTTTTGCTTTGAGTTCTGCCTCGGCTGCGTCCATGTCATCAACGGCCAGACCGAAATGGTCCATTCCCACGCGGGTTTCTATGGTTGACGGAAGGGGTTCGCCTTCAGGCAGTTTTTCGATGAGAAAAATGTTAAAACCGTTTAAATCTATATAATAGAGCTTTGCTCCTTTGAATTCAGATTCAAACGTCTGTTTGCCTCCCAACACATCAATATACCACTGTTTGGCCGATTCGATATTCGGGCAAATCAGGTGAATGTGATCGATACGGTAGGTTTGCATCACCAGCTCCTTTCTTTGAAAAAATTTCCTATAGACATGGAACTGTTATGGAAAAGCGCGAAGCAAGTCAAGTCCTAAAAACCGACCTCAAAAATGTATCAGTGCCCATCCATAAATCGGTAAAATCGGCATGGGCACATTCTGGTGTTTCCAATTCACGGATGAGGGTTTTTGTTCAAGATCAAGGAAATCAAACTATAGCGCGGAGACGTAGCTTGCTACGTCGCACAAGCGAGAGCGCCGATTGACGCCGAGATTGGGCAAAAAGACCATTCGTGGATGGAAACTATCTATCGCTCAATGGCTGCGTTGCATGCCTCTTCAAAATGCGGAGTCAGTCTATAAATTCGCCGTTTTCGATTTTTTTAGAAACGAGTTTCTTTGTGCCTCCGAATTTCATATGCACACGGATTAGATTTCT
Organism: uncultured Desulfobacteraceae bacterium; assembly: GCA_964433795.1. Lineage (GTDB taxonomy): Bacteria > Desulfobacterota > Desulfobacteria > Desulfobacterales > SURF-15 > DUZK01. Next base: position 3,678 of record CAYSUA010000149.1, read on the forward strand.
GCAGTTTGAGCCGATGATCTCCTTGTTCAGAAAGTAGGTAAAATTGCCGTCTTCACTGAAATCCTGGGCTAGATCGTTGGCCTTGTTGACAAAGAGATGAAACTCTTCTCCGCATTGTGAACACCGGACATTGAGAAAGAAACCGTCTGATGAAGCGCCTGCGACTCCCCCACCGAATATTTTTTTTAGAAACTGCTTTAGCATGGTCTGTAAATTCGAAACCTCCTATTCTCAACCCTTTTGTTCGATGGTCTTTATGTTCGTTTTCACTGAAATCGTATCCATCGGGAACGAGTTAATGATGACGACACCCTTTTCCACATCAAAATACTTGGACGATCCGGAATCCGGTTCAAATACCCACACACCGCTGCTATCTTTTTCTTTGTAAAATTGGTAACTTCCACCGGATTCCTGAGCGCCGGGCAATCGAAATCCCGTGAACATAAAAAAGCAGGCAGTGATTAGAATCCCTAACACAAGGTAGTTCATTCTTATTTTAAGTCTGTTTTCCATAATAACTTCTCCCTTTCTTTTTATGCGGTGATCTACTAAATCAAATTGCTTAGGGTGATAGGCTTTGGAGATGATCCGATTCGTGCACGAGTTTCACACGTCCGCGAATCGGATTATCTTCAAAGCCGCAATTGCATAACTTGAGTCAACAAGTCAAGTGAAAACAGGCCCCTACCCGCTTATTCACAATTTTTTGATTGTACTTTTGTATGGCGCTTTCGTTTTTCTCCCCAATAAAGACGATTCCTTTTTTATGAAGCAAAATTTCGAGTCCTTTATCCGGTTTCACATATCCGTAAATCCCTGTTCCAGCGATTATGTATTCCGGTTGGGAATGAATTAAATCGTGAATATCTTCGTCAAAAAGACGGTGACCGCTTTTTCTCCACCATCCGTCCACGATCCTGCCGTCCGGATAGATAATAAGGTCCGAGCTGTATTTTTTGCCATCGATCACCAATGCCCCGAAACTGAATGCGTCAATCAATTTCGTTTTCCCCCTATCAATTTCTTATCCTGGTTATCTGCAAAAACCAAGAGGCTGACCAGAATAGGCTTTGGAGGTGAAGTGGGTTATCTTCAAAGCCGATGGCATTCATTTGGGCTTTCTGGATATCCAAGTTTCTTATTTACCAACATTTGAAAGCATTCTCAATCGGCGATTATGGGTTGTTGACCATCCGGAAGAAAAAATCCGTTGACATTGGTTAATAACCTCAATAAAATATAGGCACTTATACTTTGGAAGAATAGAATTAAGGAATAATATCGCATGAAAAAAATTGAGTCAGGGCAGTTTAGCAGTTTTTTTGGGTTCTTTAGAACCATCCGCCCCGGCTCGCTCTAACCGATCATAAAACAGCCCGGGTGGATGGAAGGTCCCCCGGGGTGAGAAAAAAAATAAACCCCGAGGAAAAATCTCGGGGTTTTTTATTTGGCGTAAATCGTTAAACAGGAGGTGGAATATGATTCTCGTTTTGAACAAGACCGCAACTGCGGATGAAAAAGAACGGTTAATGGAAGAATTGCGGTCAGAAGGATGTTTGATTAAGGAGATGATCGGGGAAGAGGAAACCATTATCGGTGTAGTGGGAAAAGTACAGAGGGATATCCGTTATTTTGAGACGATCCCCGGGGTAGCCAAAGTCGTTCCCATATCCAAACCGTATAAACTGGTTTCCCGTGAAATGCACCCTGAAGATTCCATCATAAAAGTAGGCGATGTTGCCATCGGTGGGGATCGACTGGTTGTCATCGCCGGTCCGTGCGGGGTGGAAGGCCGGGAGCGGACATTGGAAATCGCACGGGCCGTCCGTCAATACGGTGCGCTATTGTTCCGGGGAGGTGCCTTCAAGCCTAGAACATCTCCTTACTCCTTTCAAGGTTTGGGTGAAGAGGGTCTGAGAATCCTGGCCGAGGTCCGGGAGGAAACGGGGTTGGGTGTGGTTACCGAAATTGTTTCGCCCAGCCAGGCCGATCTAGTAATGAAATATGTTGATGTGGTTCAGGTCGGTGCCAGGAATATGCAAAACTTTGAACTGCTTAAATGTGTCGGCCGGATCGGAAAACCGGTACTCTTAAAGCGAGGAATGTCCTCAACTATCGAAGAATGGCTGATGGCCGCGGAATACATTCTGTCCGAGGGAAATGAAAAAGTAATTCTTTGTGAGCGGGGCATTCGAACGTTTGAAACGTATACCCGAAACACGCTGGATCTAACCGCCGTACCGGTGGTGAAGCAATTGACCCATCTGCCGGTGATTGTCGATCCCAGCCATGCCACAGGTCTTAGGGACAAGGTCAGCCCCATGGCTCGAGCCGCTATTTCTGCCGGTGCAGACGGACTGATTGTCGAAGTGCACTCCGATCCATCAACGGCTCAATCGGACGGTCCTCAGAGTCTATATCCGGAGCAGTTCGAGCAGCTGATGCGGGATTTATATGTAATCGCTCCGGTGGTGGGAAAGCAGGTGGATTATGCATACCTGGAAAAGGCAGCCTTAATGCATAAACCGCACGATAGTGAGGAGGTATCCGAGCAAATTGCCTTCATCGGCGCTCAGGCATCCTTCAGCCATAAAGCCTGTGTTCAGTTTTTCGGGGCTGAAACCCCGCTGTTGAACTGTTCATCATTTGCAGAAATATTCAGCGCTGTGGAAACCGGGGAGGCTTCCATGGGCGTGATTCCGGTTGAAAATTCATTAACCGGAAGTATTCATAAAAACTATGATCTTCTGTTGAAACACGATCTTAAAATTGTGGGTGAAATTACACTACGGATCGTTCACAACCTGATCGGACCCGAGGGGGCTGAGATAAGCCAGATCCGCCGGATTAATTCGCATCCCGAGGTATTCGAACAGTGCAGACTCTTTTTAGAAACCCATCCAGAATGGGACCTGGTAGCTGTACAAGATACCGCCTCCAGCGTCATTCGCATCAAAGAGAATCAGGATCCCACTGAAGCTGCCATTGCCAGTAAGGAGGCAGCCGATCTGTTCAAGATGTCCATATTGAAAGAGGGTATTGAAACCAACCCGAGAAATTTCACACGGTTTGTGATCATATCCAATGAAGAGTTTCTAAAAGGCCCCAAGAATAAGTCATCTTTGATTTATTCAGTCAGCGATAAACCCGGGTCCCTTTTTGAGACGCTGAAGATATTTGCCGACAACCAGATCAATATTGTAAAGCTTGAATCCAGACCGATCCACAGCAAACCGTGGGAATACATGTTCTATGTGGATATTGAGCTGGATATTCAGGACGAGAAGTATAAAACAGTATTGGAGCTTTTAGAAGACAAGACCGAGTTTTTCAAGATTTTGGGAAATTATCGCAAGGAGTTGCAGTCGGCGAATTAAAAAGGGCTGAAGAAAACAGCACAACCAGGCTCTGAGACTTTATTGACTCAAAGCTTCATCTTTGATACGTCTTTTAAACGCTCGTTTATCGGGCATTTTATTCGCCTTCGCCTGAACACCCTGCAACTTGTAGGAGCGAAGACTTCATTTATTCCAACGTAGATGTTGAATTATGGATATTTTTTTATCTGAAAAGCATTTGTCCGTCCGCCGATCCGTTCGAGCTTTTTGTGAACGGGAGCTCCTACCCATTGCCAAAGACATAGACCAGGAAGCCAGCTTTCCCTGGGAAGTGGTAGAAAAAATGGGTCGCCTGGGTTACTTCGGCGTTCAAGTGCCCAAAGCGCTTTCCGGAGCCGAACTCGATACCGTATCCTATATTATCACTATAGAAGAAGTATCGAGGGTTTGCGCAAGTTTGGGATTGTGCATCAGCGTGCACAACAGTGTGGCTGTTTATCCGATTCTTGCCTTCGGCTCGGAGGACCAGAAAAAAAGGTGGATTCCGCCACTGGCCAGGGGAGAAAAAATCGGCGCCTTTTGCCTCACCGAACCCAATGCCGGATCTGATGCAAGCGGTATCGAAGCCACTGCCATTCAAAACGGGGACCATTACCTGGTAAACGCCAACAAAGTCTTTGTTACAAACGGCGGCGTTGCCGATATCTGCCTGATATTCGCACGCACCGATCCTTCTGCCGGGCGGCGGGGTATCAGTGTCATTGTGGCAGAGAGAGGAACACCCGGTTTTGTGGTCGGCGACCTTGAAGATCTTTGCGGCATGCGGGCCAACCCGGTAACTTCCATCCGATTGTATGATTGTCGCATACCGGCTGAAAATGTTCTGGGCAGAGAGGGTATGGGGCTTCGAATCGGTCTTGCCGGTTTGGATGCAGGACGAATCGGTATCGCTGCCCAGGCTGTGGGTATTGCCCAGGCAGCCTTGGAAGCTTCGGTGCAGTATGCCAAGCAGCGGCAGCAATTTAGAGTGCCGCTGGCCAAGCACCAGGCCATACAGATGATGATCGCCGATATGGCAACCGAAGTGGATGCCGCCCGGTTGATGGTTTACCGGGCCGCAAAAATGAGAGACAGCGGGCTTGGGTTTACAAAGGCTTCGGCCATGGCAAAATTGTATGCATCCGAGGTGTCGGGCAGAGTCACCGATTCTGCCGTTCAAATTCATGGCGGATACGGATACTCCAAATCATATCCGGTTGAGCGATACTTTCGAGATGCCAGGGTTACCCGAATTTATGAAGGGACTTCTGAAGTCCACCGGATGGTCATTGCAAGAACCGTATTGGGAGAGTAGATAATCAGATGTCACGTCATTTTATTGTTTGTATCAAAGCCGTTATGCTGGAAGCGCCAGAAGGGAAGGCATTCCGGTCTGTGGAATCCTGTGATCTCAATCCTTTTGACCGGCCGGCTCTGGAGGTTGCGATCCGTCTGAGGGAAGAAGTGGGCGGACAGGTCACCGCCCTTTCAATGGGGCCCGAATCTTGTACATTCGCACTGTGTGATGCCTTGGCCATGGGAGTCGACCGGGGCGTGTTGATCAGTGATCCGGCATTTGCCGGCTCGGATACCATCGCCACATCGACGGTTCTGGCTGCAGCCATAAAAAAGCTCACTCCCTGCGACAGCCTCCTTTTCGGTGTCCGGACTGCAGACAGCGATACGGCTCAAGTCGGACCTCAAACAGCTGCATTACTGAATTTGCCGCTGGTCAGCGGTGTTCACGCCCTAGAGGCCAAGACGGATGGATTAACGGTTGAGCGTCGATCCGACGGGTTTTCCGAGACCTATAATATTTCTTTTCCGGCTGCGTTAACCATCCATCCGAGCGCGGTTCAGCCTCGAGATCCGGCACTTATGGGCATTGCCGACGCTTACGAGGCGTCAGACATTGAAACCTGGAATATGGCGGATTTGGGTCTTTCATCCGAAGAAGTCGGGGAGACGGGATCACCGACCCGAGTGGTTACGTTATCTCAAGTCGCCAAAGAACGGAAATGTGAATTCGTGGACGGGGAACCGGAACAGCAGGCCGAGAAATTGATTCAGCACCTGTTGGAGGCCGGTTTGATCGGTTAATTAAATGACAACAGAAACCAGCAATGAAATTTGGGTGTATATTGATCAGAGAGCCGAGCGGTTTTTTGACTATGGTCTAAACATACTGGCCAAAGCCCGCGATCTTTCAGAAACCATATCCGGTAAGGTTGCCGCAGTTCTGGTGGGTTCCACTGATCAATGTGAACCCGATCAATTAACATTTTGTTTGTCCACGGCCGAAGCTGAACAAAAATGCATCTCCCACGGGGCGGATAAAGTATATGTGCTTTCCAATGGGGATTTTTCGACCCCCAGGGCGGATTATCATGCGGCCTTTCTGGCCGAAGCCGTAAAAGAGCGCAGCCCCAAACTGGTGTTGTTTGCTTTGACCGAATTTGGCCGCGAAATTGCGGCAATCGCTGCCAGAAGATGCAATTCGGGTTTGATCGCAGATTGCGTGGATATTCGCATTGAACCCGATGGTATCATTGGGGTGTCACCTTCTTGGGGCGGAGAGATTTTAGCCGGGATTACTTTTGCTGAAGGTTTCGGCACAGGGTTTGCCACCATTCAACCCCATGCATTTCAAGCCATAGAGCAGAACGGTGATTCCGGATCGGTTGAACGGGTCTCTTTGGGAGATATAAGCGTGCCTGCCGGCATGGAACTGGTCTCAAGATCTCTGGAATCCGCACAGCATCGGAAGTTGGAAGAGGCAGATACCGTCGTGGTTGGCGGCGCAGGTCTCGGAACGCCTGACAATTTCGGCATGGTTCGACAGTTGGCCGTGTCGTTGGGGGGTGAAGTCGGCGCAACCCGTCCACCGGTGCTCTTGCATTGGGTGGATGAAGAACGGCTGATCGGACAAACCGGAAAAACGGTCCGCCCGAATCTTCTCTTTTCCATCGGAACTTCGGGTGCGGTTCAGTATACTGCCGGAATCATGGAATCCAAACACATTGTAGCGGTCAATCGGGACGCCAACTCACCCATTTTTCAGGTGGCCGATATCGGCATTGTGGCTGATGCGAAAAACTTTTTGCCCATATTCATCGAAAAGGTGAATCAGACCGTCATGAGGAAACTAGCCGATGCCTTGTCGGATAACGACGAGGTGAAGATGGATTCCGGTTTTGGTGCAAGGATTCGAAAGCTGCGCGAAGCCCATGATTGGACAGCGGAATCTTTAGCACAGGCAACCGGCCAGTCGCCGGAGTTTATCAAGCAAGTGGAAAATAACGAACTGTCACCGTCCGTCAGTTTCTTACTCGGACTTGCCAGGGCTTTAGACGTGGACCCAGGCACCTTTCTCAGAAGAGAAGAGAAAACCCAGATCCGGGACATGAGACAACAAGCTTATGCCAAACGAACAAAGGATTATGCTTATCAAACCCTTACAGAAGGCGAGGAAAGTGATCATTTACGGGCGTTCTTCATCACCATTGAGGCAAAGCAAACTCATAAGCCGGTGGCTTACAAGCATGAAGGCGAAGAGTTTGTTTATGTCATTGAAGGAGAACTGGAGCTTAACATCGGAAATAAAGATCATGTGCTGAAACCCGGGGATACCATGCATTTTAATTCCGACATTCCGCACAAACTCAAAAACACTTCCAGTGAAACCACGCGACTTCTGGTTGTATTATATACTATCTAACCGACGGCCAAAAAAAAGAAGGCAAATCATTTGTTGATTTGCCTTCTCGACCCATAATCACTTTAAAAAAAGGCTTCCCACAATGCCGTTTTTGTTTGCCGTGCAACTCGTAATTGAAAGAGTTTTATTTTATCTTTTGAAGCTGCACGGATCATACAAGATGCACGTACATTAGAGAAGCCTCAACTATTATATCGGCATATAGTTAAAAAGATTTAACACAATTGGAGAAACCGTTCATCATGCGTTCTTTTTTGTTTGACACCATCCATCCAATTATTATAATCCCTCGTCCAAACAGTTATATTTCAAGTACTCAAGCTTCGCACCCTTAAGATAGAGGAATACCGCATCTAATGGGTGTCGAGTTTAAGGTACGAGACTTGACGGGTTGTTGCCCAAAAGAAATTTTATCTTCAGCGACTGACCGGATCAAG
>CAYSUA010000150.1:0-11196 GCA_964433795.1 uncultured Desulfobacteraceae bacterium
TTGGGAAGACTCTTGCCGTGCTGGACCAAATAAAGTGCCATGAGATGCTCCTTTCTATGGCCTAGGTTAAGCGGTTCAGTGTTCAGGGTTCAAAGGTTATAACTTATTGCCAATTATTATTTTCTTTCTTCAAGTCCGGGAATCGCCACGACTACCTGTTGGGTGATACGGTCTTGGGTCCAAATTGAAGACAGAAATCCTTTGATAATGACTGATTAGAGTCTTTCAACACTGAACCCTGAACTCTGAACCCAGAACCGGTCAGTTTAGGTATGCTTCAATGTGCCTAAGACTATTGGTCCTTTATCGATTTTTTCCAGATTCACTTCCAGGATTTGATTTTTTAAATGATCTTCCCCTTCAACCGTTACAGGGATGTAGTTTGAAGCCATACCTTTTAACAGATGAGAGCCATCCTTTAAGCGCTCTTCAATGAGGACCTTTAAGGTTTTTCCGATAAAGCGGTGATAAAAATTCTCTCTCTTTTGCCGGCCCAGAATACGCATCTTTTTACATCTCGATTTAATAATATGGGCAGGCACTTTATCCTTATAGGAATAAGCCGGAGTTCCCTTTCGGGGAGAAAACGGAAAGACATGAAGATAGCTCACCGGCAGGTCTTCCACAAGCCTAAGGGTATTATAAAACGCGATATCGGTCTCGCCCGGAAAACCGATCAAAACATCAAGCCCCAGCGCTACGTCCGGAACCGTTTCATGTATTTCCATCACCAGGTCTCTAAACTCGTCCCGTGTATAAGGGCGACCCATCCGGTGGAGAATCTCGTTATCTCCACTTTGAAGGGGTATATGAAAATGACGGCAGATGCGATCCGATTTTTTCATAACCTGTATCAGATCAGAATCCAATTCCAGTGGTTCGATGGAGCTTAGCCGGATCCGTTCTATGGTCGATTCGGATAGAATTTGTTCGAGTAAATCTGCCAACCGGATACGCTTTGGCTCTAAATCTTTTCCATAGCAACCCAGATGAATACCGGCAAGCACCACTTCCCGATACCCGACTGCCGTTAGTTGCCGTATGTCATCCAAAGCATTCTTTGTGGGAAGACTTCTGCTCCTCCCGCGGGCGTAGGGTACGATACAATAGGTGCAGAACGCATTGCATCCATCCTGTATTTTTAGAAACGCTCGGGTTCGTCTCCTTTTGGAAATCCTTAATGCGCTGCGGGCATTCTGATTTGGGGCGGAAGTTTTGCTATCCGAAAAATCGAGTCTGTCCGGAATCGCTTCTTTTTCCGACTGGGATACAATGGAGTGAACACCGGTGATACTCTGAATGACTTCCGGCTCAACCTGACTGTAGCAGCCGGTAACCAGAATGCGGGCATAGGGCTGAGATCGAATGAGTTGGCGAATGGCCTGTCGCGATTGCTGGGAGGCTTTTTGAGTGACGGCACAGGTGTTTATGATGCAGGCATCGGCCGGTTCATTATCCTCCGCCAATATCCAGCCGTTTCCTTCCAAGGATCCTGCAATGGAATCGGACTCGGATTGATTCACTTTACACCCTAATGTTGTGATTCTAAATTTCGGCATTTTTTTCTATGGGCTGAATCCATCCACCGCCCATGACTTCATCCCCCTGGTAGAACACAGCGCATTGTCCGGGTGTAACGGCTTCTTGGGGATGGTCGAATTCGACGACAGCTTCTTTTTCATTGACGGGTATCAGCATTGACGGGGTTTCTCGGTGCCGATATCGAACCCGAGTTTTAACGGATAAAGCGGATTTGGGCGGTTCCGTAATCCAGCTAATATCCTTAACCATACATTCCGATGTCAATAAATCCTTTTTATGGCCCACGATGAGTCGATTTCTTTCCGTGTCGAGCCGGACCACATAATAGGGCTCGGCTGCCGGGCAGTTAATTCCGCGCCTTTGCCCGATGGTGAACAGGTGCAATCCCTTGTGTTCACCAAGCAAATTCCCTTTCAAATCAACAATGGGACCGGGTGTTGGCGATAAACCGAAGCGATCCGTTAAGAAATCACCATAGGTGCGATTTTTTATAAAGCAGATATCCTGGCTTTCTTGTTTGATGTACGGGAAGATACCGATCGATGCAGCCAGTTGTTTAACTTCGGGTTTTGTCATATCGCCCAGAGGAAATTTTGCAGATGCCAATTGTTTTTGAGAAAGTCTGGCCAAAAAATAAGATTGTTCCTTTTGAGGATCTTTCCCACGAAGCAGATGAAAAATTCCGTCTTTGTCTTTTACAATATTCGCATAATGGCCGGTTGCCAAATGGCCGGCGCCAAGTTCTCGAGCAGCCTTAAGCAGTGTTCCAAACTTAATAGTGGGATTGCATACCATACATGGATTGGGGGTTTGTCCGGCTTTATATGTTTCTGCAAAATATGCTATTACCGAGTTTTCAAATTCGGTTCGAATATCATAAATTTCCAGAGGTATACCGAGGCGTTCTGAGATCGGCGCCATCTGTTTTCGAGCCTTTTCCATAAGAAGATCAGGTTTCTGCGCCTGTCCTCTGCCTGTATCCTTTTCTTCTTCTTCATCCCCATGTTTGGGAGTTAAATCGTCTTCATATCCGGTAATGAAATGCATCCCGACCACGGAGTGGCCTTGTTCTTTTATGAAGTATGCGGCCATAGTGGAATCAACACCTCCACTCATGGCAATGGCTGTTGGTTGCATCATTCGGAAAAGGAGTTCGCGGCAGGCCGAACATTCATTGCCCGGGTCGGGCAGACAGGGACACACAGTTCACAAACACTGCATTTTTCTTGATCGAAATCTTTTGCTAAATAGCATACAATCGGTTTTTGCACTTCTGTTTTGGGAAATCGAAGCCTTAAGATTTTGGAAAACACGTTAATCCTCCGGTATTTGGAACTATTTTGACACAATATGCAATTCTATTGGTATTGGCCGTACCTGTCAACCACAGGGTGGTATTAAGCGATATACGGGTAACCGGAGCGATCTAGTGCGGCTGATGCCAGTTATTTACTCTTAATACGAATGCTGTCCGCACCGATGAAAGCCTGCCCATCTTTGGTGCGAAATGTGATTGCAAGTCTCAGATCATGTGAATCATTCGTCGAAAGTTTGTCGAGAACACTTTCGATGTTAAAAGACCCGATGAGCGTGTTCCCTGAAAGTTTTATGCCTTCCGCACTCAATAGATTCAATCGAACCGAAACCGGATCAATGGAAGACGCCTTTTTGAATTTAACGTGGGCACTTATCCGATCTTTGTTGGGATCGAAATTCTTCAAGTTTATCTTTGAGGGGGTCAGTTTCAGCTTGACCCCGGTGGGAGAGATCGGACAGGGGCCGTTGTCCAATCGATTGAAGAAGATCGATACGGAACCCGTATGTTCGTTAACAACGGCGACATCCACATCGCCGTCTCCGTCAAAGTCACCGATGGCAGAATCGCGGGGTTTGATTTCTGTGCCAAAAAATCGAGCTGGTTCAAGGACACCATCAGAATCAGACAGCGCTACTGCCAGGTTGTCGTTATTTCTGTTCGGCTGCACAAGGTCCGCCGAACCATTGCAGTCAAGATCCACTGCCGCCATTCCGTTGGAATCGCTTCCCGAGAAGACACTATCCTGGAGAAAAAAATCACCGAATCCGTTTCCGATGAAAATCTCTGTCTGCAGTTCGGTGCCGACATAGACGGCCAAATCGGTTAATCCGTCCTGGTTGAAATCGCCGGCAGCGGCGTCGGTTGCGAAGAGTTCCTTATCGGCTATATGCAGATACACAACCTTTTCCGGCTCTAAAGCGGGTATGTTACTATTTTCCTCCTTGTCATTATCGTCCTTCTCATCATCCTTGTTATTCTTAAAAAAGGATAGAACCGTCCGGAAATCAAACTGATACGACTGCCTGTGAAGCAGTGCCAAGTCGTCCAGCCCATCGAAAGTGAAATCAGAGGCGATCAGTCGATTCGCTCGATAACCGTCGATGGTTGGGATGTCCTCCTGTGACTGAAAGTGCCCGTTGCCGTCACCGAACAGCAGCGTTACTGCACTGCGCCGACCCACGAAATCTCCCGAAACAGCCACATCGAGTTTCGAATCGCTGTTGAAGTCGCCGACCACTACATTGCCGTCAACAGGTACGACAGCGACGTCGGTTACGGCGAATCCCCCGCCACTCTGGCTGGAAACCAGGTAGACTTGCCGGTTAACCACATCGAACTTAACGATGTCGAGGAGATTGTCGCCATTGAAGTCGCCCGTCTCCACCGGGCCCGGTCCACCGACATTCTCATGGGAGAGAGCCGAGAATGTCCCGTCTCCGTTGCCCAGTAACGGTACGAAGCCGGCGTCGGTACCCACCACCAAGTCAAGCCGGGAGTCGGTATTGAGATCTCCCGATGCCACAGACGTCGAAATACGGCCGATTTCAATACTTTGGGGGACATTGAAATCGCCCCTTCCGTCCCCGCTTACGACCACGAAGGTCTGTGAAAATATGCCCCGGTTGGCAATAATGATATCATTACTCCCGTCGGAGTTGTGGTCCAGGATTCGGGCTGCGACAGGCTCCTGCCCGGTAAAGAATCGCTTTCCCATTGAGAATGTTCCATCCGGGCTGCCATGAAGCACCTGGAAACCCTGCCCGTTGCGGTCAAAGGGTTTGAAACGATCTCCGATAAGCATTACGGCCAAATCTCTTGGAAAAGACGAATCCATGTCTCCGCCGGCCAGTGAAAGGACTGTGCCCTCAAAGGTATCCAACTGCTGCACGAGATCGAATGTTGGTGACGGCTGAGTTGCACTTTGGTGATAAACAAGGAGGCTTCCGAGTGGTTGTGATGAACCGTTTCCCCCGTAACCGACCGCGATGTCATCAAGGCCGTCGTTGTTAAAATCTTCGATGAGCAGAGACGTGGACTGGCCCGAATTTGAAGGAACACCGAGGGTTCCCGGGAAGAGTGTGAAAGATCCTGTACCATCTCCCAGGAGAACATCGGCATTGGTGCTCAGGTCCAGATGCCCGTCATTGTTGAGGTCGGCAGATGCTACGGCTCCAGGACGATTCAGCAATCCGATCCCAACGGGTTGGGGCGAAAGGGAATAGTTGCCGGGACCATTGCTTTGGCCGGTATAGATCCAGATACGATGTCCCAGGACGATGGTCACGACCGCTACGTCCAGGATCCCATCCTCGTTGAAATCCCCCACCGTAACGAGGTCTGGCCTGCCTGCCGGCACTGCTTGAGCTTGAACTTGGCTGAACCTTCCGTCCCCAAGACCGCTTAAGAATAAAACTTGAAATCCATCTTTGTTCACGGTTATTAGGTCCAGAAAGCCGTCCTGATCGAAATCCGCAGCGCCCAGTTCCATTGCTCCAAAGGCCAAGGAAGTTTTCAAAGGCCTATCGAACTCACCGTCCTGGCTGCCTAATGCAGTTGCTACACCAAGTTGGGACGAAAAAGCCGCGTCCAAGATACCGTCGTTGTTAAAGTCGGCAATGATCATGTCCCTGGGTGCAAACCCGAGGAAATGGCTGCGATAAGTTTCAAAGACGGTTTGACCCATAGCCGGAGTAAGAAAAAATAAAACTGATGATAACAAAGCGAGTGCTTTCCACATTTTGTCCCCCAGTCGTTGATATCTGTATGATAAGAAGTTATTCTTAACAGAAATATTCATTGCTAAAATCCGATTCTATTTTCGATTTGGTCAACCCGAAATGTATAATCGGGTGAAACCCTCTGGAATTATCAATTAATTTAAGAATCAGTATCCGGCTGTCAACCACAGTGTGGTATTCATTTGTAATTGTTGATCCATTTTCATATTTTTCGTATGATTTGAAGCGTTCAATCGACAAACTGTATGCTAGGTTAAACGCTGAACTCTGAACCTGGAAATGTTCATTTTTCATATATATCAACAACTCATTTGTCGAAGTGAAAAATGATTCCGATAGCTTATCGCACAACCGGCCTCTTAATAAAAACGCTTTCCGACCTATCCAAGGCTCGAATTAAGATCCACGGCAAAGAAAACATTCCCTCCAACGGTTCCATTATATTCGTTATCAATCATTTCACGCGAACGGAAACCTTCCTTATGCCCTATTTTATCTTCCGCCTGACCCAGGTTCCGGTATGGTCTTTGGCGGACGACAATCTGTTTAAAGGAGCCTTCGGAAGGTATCTGGATACAGTGGGTGCCGTCTCAACAAAAAATCCGGATCGGGACCAATTAATGGTAAAGACGCTACTGACCGGGGAAGCGCACTGGATCATCTTCCCGGAAGGGGGGATGGTAAAGAGCAAGAAAATAATCGACAAGGGCCGGTTCATGGTCTTTTTTGCAGGCGGTAAACGGCCGCCGCATACCGGGGCCGCCACTTTGGCGCTTCGAACCGAATTCTATCGCAAACGGCTTCAAGAAATGCACCACACGGCACCCGAAGAGGCAGCCCGGATTTTAGATCTGTTCAAAATTGACAACATAGAACCGGTGCTGAACAGAAAAACATACATCGTTCCGGTGAACCTCACGTACTATCCGCTCAGAGCCAGGGAGAATTTTTTGAATCAACTGGCGGACCGTTTGGTTGAAACCATCCCGGACAGGCTCAGAGAAGAGATTATGACCGAAGGCACCATGTTCGTTTCCGGTGTCGATTTAGATATGCGGTTTGGACAACCGATTCCGATCGAAACGTACCTCAATGTTCCTGAAGTGAGTAAGGATATAACGTTGCCCCGGAGTATCGGCTTTGACGATCCTATTTCATCTAGACAAATCCTGCGAAAAATAGCGCTCACCATTATGAAGCGATATATGCGCGCCATCTATCACATGACCACTGTTAATCCTGATCACCTCTTTGCTTCGATACTCCGAATGATCCCCTGGCGATTCATAGATCCTTATGCACTCAGGCAGCGGGTATACCTGGCAGCCACCAGTAATCTTATGAAACACGGTATTTGTTACCATCAAAGCTTAAAGCAGGATCAGACACACCTTTTGACGGATGACCGGTTCAATAAATTCGAGAATTTCATATCCCTGGCCCTGGAAAAAGAGGTGTTAAAACAAAGAGATGGGAGGTTCAAAAAAGATACGTCTAAATTTTCCCGTTCAATAGATTTCCATCGGGTTCGAGTCGAAAATCCCGTTTCCGTTATGGCCAATGAAGTCGAACCGCTTGTGCATCTACAGCGGTATCTTCGGATGCTCTGCTTAACACCTAATTTCTGGCTGAGACGAAAAATCATCAAACACCTGATAGATATGGATAACAAGACGTTTGCTGAAGATTACCAAGCGTTTTATGTGGAAGGGGAGAGCAAGGAAAAAACCGTGGGGAGGCCTTTCTTGGTCAGGGGGAGATCTAAACGATTGGGTATCCTGCTTATCCATGGATATATGGCAGCCCCTCTCGAAGTTAAGGCCTTAGCCGACTATCTTGGAAAACAGGGGTTCTGGGTATATGTTCCGCGCCTGAGGGGTCACGGCACATCCCCGGACGATCTTGCCCATCGATCTTACAAGGATTGGATCAACTCTGTGGATCGGGGATTTGCCATTATTCGAAACCTATGCCGGGAGGTTGTTGTCGGGGGGTTTTCAACAGGTGCCGGACTTGCCCTTGAGCTTGCTGCAAGGGTGAAGGGGGTGGCCGGTGTTTTCGGCGTGTGCCCACCTATGAGGCTTCACGACTTGTCTGCAAAACTGGTTCCGGCTGTGGACGCTTGGAACCGACTCATGAAACGCGTCCAATTGAACGGGGCAAAAATGGAATTTGTGGACAACCATCCGGAAAATCCTGATATTAATTATACCAGAAACCCCATTTCCGGTGTTCGGGAGTTGGAACGGTTAATGGAGGCCCTGGAACCCAAATTGCCCGATATCGATATGCCGGCTTTGATCGTCCAGTCTTCCGGGGATCCGATTGTCGACCCCAAAGGATCCAGACGTATCTTTGAATTACTCGGATCCAAAGATAAACAGTATACGCTTTTCCATCTTCAGCGCCACGGAATTCTACTGGGCGAAGATTCCCACACCGTACATAAGGCCATCGGGGGATTTATCGAGAACCTAAACCTAGGTTAAGCGGTTCAGCGTTCAGGGGTTCAGTGTTCATGAGGGGTAGGGCGATTAGACGAGACTTTGCGGGCCTGAACTCTGAACACTGAACACTCGTATTTCCGGAGGTGTCGAAACAGTAATCAACGTTGATTCAAAGTTGAGGCGAATTTTAAATATGTTTGTTTATGGCTTATTTTTAACCATCAATGTCGCCGGATCTAAAAGCAGTCCTGGGGCTCCCTCCGCTTGAGCCGCTCCTTTTAAAGTGTTTACGTGGATTTCCGAGCCGATGGGCTGAAGTTGAATAATAACATCGAATAGGTCTTTTACTGTGAGCAGCGATACGGGCATACCGTCAGGGCCGGGTTCTTTATGCCGGTGGGTTCTTACCGTAAACCATGCATTGAGCGATCTTTGTTTTACTAAATTCTTTAGATCTGAAAGGTTTTTTTCATCCGGCTCATCAAACGGGAAACCGTCGATCACCAGAATGTGCGGAGAAAATACTCCCTGTTCCGTTAAATCGTTCAATCTTTCTTCGAGAATGGGAATCGTGAACCCCTCTACCTTAAACGTCATGATAAATCGATGCGGTAAAAGCGAATCCCACTGATCCTGGGCCTGCTTTTTGTCCCAGCTTTTCGAAATATTCCGGTAGACTTCTTCATACCAGAGGCAGATTTTCTCAACCGGATCATTCAGACTAATATAGAGGATATTTTGATTCCTGAGGAGATAATCGAGGGCGATCTGAATTAAAAATGCAGTTTCACCCACGCCTGCACGCGCCAGAATTGCCCCGAATCCACCCTCTTTGAGAATGTCTCGGTTTTCTGACTCTAAAAACTTCAACGGAGTTCGTAAAGTGACATCATTGTTTCGCATGGTGTTATCCTTTCTAACGGGCGTTATGCCCCTTTCGGGATCACGCAACATCCCGTTTTGATTCGTTTGCTTTTTTCTGGAGTTCTTCAGCAATCCCTTTGGGAACCTCTTTGTAAGCGGAAAACTCCATGGTAAATTGTGCCTTGCCCTGGGTTAAGGATCTTAAGATTGTTGAATAACCGAACATTTCTGCAAGCGGTACATGAGCTTCGATAACCGAAAGCACGCCTTCATCCTGCGAACCCACGATCATTCCCCGGCGTTGATTCAGGGACCCCATCACAGCGCCCTGGTATTCGGTGGGCGTTTCCACAACGACTTTCATGATCGGCTCGTGAATAACCGGGGAAGCTTTTGCATATCCTTGACGGAAGGCGCCCCGCGCGGCTGCCTGAAATGCCATCTCCGATGAATCGACAGAATGGGAGGCCCCGTCGTTTATCACGATCCGGATTCCGGTTACCGGATACTCCATAGCAGGTCCTTTTTTAAGGCAATTCCGAAAACTTTTTTCACAGGAAGGGATAAATTGACTCGGAATCGAGCCTCCGGTTATTCGGTTTTCGAATACAAATTCTTCCTCATCAACCGGTTCCAGATATCCTGAAACCCGGCCGAACTGGCCGGCGCCTCCGGTCTGTTTCTTGTGAATATAATCGAACTCTGCTTTCCGGGTGATGGTCTCCCGATATGCGACCTGCGGCTTACCGGTGATTATGTCGGATTGGTATTCTCGTTTCATCCGCTCAATGTACACCTCGATATGCAATTCTCCCATACCGGATATGATGGTTTCACCGGTCTCATGGTTCACATAGGTTTTAAATGTCGGATCTTCCTTGGTGAATCGAGAGAGGGCCTTTCCCATGTTGATTTCCGATTTATGGTCATTCGGTGATATGGCAAATGAGATCACCGGCTCGGGAATAAACATGGAGGTCATTGTCAGGTTAATTCCCCGGGCCGCAAACGTATCTCCGGAAGCACAGTCTATTCCGAATAAGGCGCCGATAAATCCGGCAGGAATCCATTCAATATCTTCCATCTGCTCGGCGTGCATGCGAGCCAGTCTCCCGATCTTGACCTTTTTCCCGGTTCGAACATTATAAATGGTATCCCCTTTGGTCAGCTTTCCCTGATAAACCCGAACATAGGTAAGTTGCCCAAACTGTCCGTCTTCGAGTTTAAATGCCAGAGCCACAAGCGGTTTATCATCATCACATACAAGGGGTACAGGGGCTTCCTCCCGGTCAAGATCCAATGCTTCGTTGGTAATTTCGGTGGGGCAGGGGAGCAGCAGGGTGATTGCGTCCATCAGGGGTTGAACCCCTTTGTTTTTATATGCAGACCCCATAAAGACCGGTGTTAACTCTCTGGTCAATGCACCGCTGCGGATTGCTGAGTAGAGCAGTTCATCCGATATTTCCGTTTCTTCTAATACGGCATCGGTGAGGTCATCTGAAAACATGGACGCCGCATCAACAAGCTTTTCCCGTCGGGTTTCGGCTTCTTCCATAAGATGGGCCGGGATTTCCTCATATCTTAAGATTTCCCCGTTTTCTCCGTCAAAATAGATGGCTTTCATGGCAATCAGATCAACCACCCCTGAAAAATCGGCTTCGAGACCGATGGGAATCTGCAAGGCGATTGCATTATGCCCCAGTTTTTCAGTGAGTTGATTGATAACGCGAAACGGGTTTGCGCCGCTCCGGTCACATTTATTGACGAATGCAACACTCGGCACTTTATACCGTTTCATCTGTTGATCAACGGTTATGGACTGGGATTGCACACCGCCGACCGAACAGAGGACCAATACGGCACCGTCCAAGACCCTGAGAGCACGCTCAACCTCTATTGTAAAATCGACGTGCCCGGGTGTATCGATGATGTTGATCTCATGGCCCTTCCACTGACAATAGGTCGCAGCAGAAGCAATGGTGATGCCCCGCTCTTTTTCCAATTCCATGGAGTCCATGGTGGCGCCAACGCCGTCCTTTCCTTTGACATCATGGATGGCATGGATCCGTTGAGTGTAGTACAAGATTCGTTCGGTCAGTGTTGTTTTACCCGAATCGATATGGGCACTGATTCCTATGTTTCTGACTTTTTCCGTATCGGTAATCATGTCCGTTCCTTTTTACATAAAATAAAAATCCCCCAATGGATATGTACCAGATGGGGAATTCAGCAAAAACAATATAAGTTTGGGAATAGAATAAATATGAAAGTCATCTTGTCAAGGCCT
>CAYSUA010000151.1:0-11178 GCA_964433795.1 uncultured Desulfobacteraceae bacterium
CGTGTGACTGTCTGAGTGTATTAGGGAGCGTTATACCGAACAGCATGAAGGAGCTGTAATAGACCCTATCTATTTTATTTTCCAAGATGTTTTGTTTATTTCGAAGCCCTGTTCGGTGTTACGCTCCCTTATGCACGAGTTTCACACGTCCGCGAAGCGGGTTATCTTCAAAGCCGCAGCTGCTTGACTTGGGGTCTCTGCATAAACGGAAAAGATTATAACCGCATTCCTATTGTTGACTTCATGCCCTGTCGTAAATAAGTTACAGGAAAGAAAATAATTTCCATTGAATATGATTGGAGCGTTTTGAAATGAATCTACTTTTTGTCTGTACCGCAAATATCAGCCGAAGCTTTCTTGCCGAGCAACTCTTCAAACACAAGATCGAAGGACTGATGTTAGACGACGTGTTTTCAGCTTCGGCCGGTATTGTTGGAATGCCCGGACGGACCGCCGATCCGGTTATGGTGGAGCATCTAGAAGAAATGGGAATCGGTCCGAACGAACACGAATCCAGTCAGCTCGAAAAAGAGCATATCGATTGGGCGGATCTTATTCTGGTAATGGAATGGGCCCATCTGGAAAAAATCGAATTGTCCTGGCCGGAGGATATAGACAAGGTCGAGCTTCTCGGCAAATACATCACCAATGATGACAATGAAGAAGAAATTTCAGACCCTTACGGCCGATCGTCTTTCCATTATCGTGTGGCCCTGTCTCAAATACAACTGGCCGTAGACGGTCTTATCCGACGGAGCGTTCTGGTTTAAGTCCGTTTTATTCTATTCCTTCATACATCTGAGCTTGGCGAGATCTTCCGCATATCCGTAGAGGTGGAGTCCTTTGCTTTCCACAATCATTTCACCGTCTTCCAACCCTATTTCTGCAGACATGTATTCCTTGAGGGTTTGAATGGCGGCCAGATTAGCCGGCATTCCGCCCCAAAGATCCCACGATCGGAACAAAACAGATGTGAAATGAAGTTTGCCGTCCTGGATGCGGGTGTCGATTGAACGCAGGCACGGAGGATCGAGCAGGGTTAGGTCGGATGGATGGGCAACCTGAAGAACCATCTGATTGTTCCGTTCTCCAAATTTTTTATACGTATCGATGATCCATTCGATCTGGTTGAGGTAGATGGTGTTGTTTTCTTCAAAAAGAACCTTCCCGTCGACATCTCTCTTGTCAACGATTTCTTGGTTGCTTTCATTCCACCATTTGAGTTTGTCTCCGGTAATAGGTATTCTGGTCAGCCGTTCTCCATAGGTATACGATTCCCCGGGTTCCTTATGGCTGCTCATGAGGTATTCGATATAAGACCTTTCATATCCATCGCCTCCGTAAAGATACGCCTCTTCCACCGGATTGGGGATGCCGCATGATGGGGGAATATCCGGGATTAACGGTTGTGTTCCTGGATGTTTTACATGACCTATGAAATAGTCGTATTCGAGCCTTGTCTGGCCGGCGTAGGAGCCTCTGTTAATGGTAAATTTACGCCCATGATCGAGAATGTCGTGAACCGCCTGAAACCAAAGGTCCGGTAAATCTCTTGCATCCACTCTGTGAATTTGCATGGTGAGGATCCCTTAGGTTAAGCGGTTCAGCGTTCAGGGTTGAAAAACTCTAATCAGGCACTGTCAAAAGTTTTTTCATAAATTTGGTTTCAAGACCGTCTCACCCAACTGGTAATCGTGACGTTTTCCGGATTTGAAGAAAGAAAATGATTATTGGCAATCGGTTATAGCCTCTGAACTTTGAACCCAGAACCGATCAGTTTAGGTCTTATATATCGAGCATGGTAACTTCGAGGGCGTTGGTTTGGATAAATTCCCTTCTCGGCTCGACTTCGTCTCCCATTAGAATGGTAAAAATTTCGTTTGTGTCCACCGCATCTTCAATTTTAACCTGGAGCAGGTTTCTGCGTTCCGGATCCATGGTGGTGTTCCATAGTTGATCGGGATTCATCTCACCCAGTCCTTTGTACCGTTGCACTGACATGCCTTTCTTTCCTTCTTCGAAAAGGTGGGATATCAAATTCTTTTTATTGTCAAAGGATTTCGGTTCTTGCTCTTTTTCTTTATCCTTCACATAAAAAGTGAAAGGCGGATTGTCGTATTTATATATTTCTTTACTTAACATCAGACATTTTTGATAATCTTCCGAATAAATCAGTCCCCTCCCAATTTTAATCGGCTTAGTATCAATGGTTTTAGTGCTTCCTATAATCGATTGGCCGCTCCCGTCACCATCCGCAATAACATTCATCTCATAAACGTTTCTTTCAACATTCCAGGAAAGTTCTTCTGAATCATATCCCTTTTCGATCAGCGCTGATTTTAGCATCGTCATTTTTTTGGGATCTTGCAGGAAGGCTTTATCGTTAACCCCCTTCTTAAGCAACAGTTCAATAAGATCGGAATGAATGCCGCGTTTTTCGAGTTTCCTTAAAACAAAAAAATATTCAGACAGGTTGCACGTAAACATATAAAGATTATGGTCGTTTAATTTCACTTGCTCCGGTCCGATAGTCAGCACTCTTTTTTTACAGGCATTTTTTAAAACATGATCGTTTAATTGGGTTTCATCTTTTAAATAGATCTCGTTTTTTCCTTTTCCGATCTTAAGCAGCGGGGGTTGTGCAATATAGAGAAATCCTTTTTCTATAATCTCTGGAAGTTGTCTGTAGAAGAAAGTTAAGAGCAGTGTCCGTATATGGGACCCGTCCACATCCGCATCTGTCATAATAATAACCTTATGATACCTTATCTTTTCGATATCATATTCTTCGTGTCCGACACCGGTTCCAAGAGCTGTAATCATGTTCTTTATTTCTTCGCTTTGAAGAATTCTATCAATCCTTGCTTTTTCCACATTTAAAATCTTGCCTTTAAGCGGTAAAATAGCCTGAAACTTTCGATCTCGACCCTGTTTCGCGCTGCCACCGGCAGAGTCTCCCTCTACAAGAAATAGCTCTCTCTGGCTCGGTTCGGACACCTGGCATTCCGCCAGTTTTCCAGGCAGAGTCGAATCGAACAATGCCCCTTTATTTCTGGCAATATCCCGTGCGCGTTTTGCCGCGTCCCTCGCCCTAGCGGCATCCACGGCCTTTCCTATAATTTTTTTTGCAACTGATGGATTTTCTTCAAAAAAGGTGGAGAGTTTCTCATTAATAAGAGATTCCACCAGCCCCTTTACCTCACTATTCCCAAGTTTGGTTTTGGTTTGCCCTTCAAATTGTGGGGACATGAGTCGGACGCTGATGATGGCTGCCAAACCCTCCCGAACATCGTCTCCCGATATTTTAGCTTTTAAATTTTTGGGGAGATTGCCGTTGGTGGCATACTGGTTGATGGTACGTGTAAGCGCGGCTTTAAAACCGATGAGATGAAATCCACCTTCTATGGTATTAATATTGTTGGCAAATGAAAGAATGGTCTCTTTGTAGGTGTCGTTATACTGAATAGCGACTTCTATTTGTATATCGCTTTTTTCCCCTTCAATTAAAATCGGTTTATGTATGGAAGAATGGCGTCTGTTCAAATATTCAACAAACGATCCGATGCCGCCTTTATAATAAAATTCCTGGGCATTATCCGATCGTTCATCCTCAATTATAATCCGAACCCCGCGGTTTAAAAATGCCAGTTCCCTCAATCGTCTACTCAGGATCTCGTAACTGAAATTGTTGTTGTTTAAAATAGTAGTGTCCGGAGAAAAATTAATTTTTGTTCCTTTTTTCCGAGTTTTTCCAATAACTTTTAACTCGCTTATTTTCTGCCCTTTCTCATAGGTTTGTTGATAGACTTTTCCTTCGGAATAAATTTCGACCGTTAGAGATTCTGATAAGGCATTCACCACGGACACCCCGACACCATGGAGCCCGCCAGACACTTTATAGGAGTCATTATCAAATTTACCCCCGGCATGAAGTTTGGTCATAACAACCTCAACCGCCGGAACCCCTTCGGTCTTGTGAATCCCTACCGGTATGCCGCGACCATTATCGATAACCGTCACGCTGTTATCGGTATGTATGGTGACTTTAATTTTGTCGCAGGATCCGGCCATCGCCTCGTCTATACTATTATCCACCACTTCATAGACGAGATGATGAAGTCCCTCGGCATCCACATTTCCGATATACATGGAGGGTCTTTTACGAACCGCTTCGAGTCCTTCAAGTATTTTTATATTGTCTTCGTTGTAATTGTTGTCTATTTCTTGATTCATATCCTCATCGGCATTATAACGCTTAAATAGTTTTTGTCAGTCTCACCTTCGATTAAACAGGGTTTTTCTTCATTTACGATATTTATATAAATTTTTTCGTCATCCATCACATTAAGGCTCTCTATAAAATACCTGGCATTAAAGGCCACTTCGATAGGATCTCCATTAAACCCGATAATCATTTCTTCCTTTGATTCCCCGATATCCGGATTTGTCGACGAAATCAGCATTTTGTCATCCGAGAGATTAAAAATCACCCCTTTATAACTTTCGGAAGCAAGAATAGACATTCGTTTCAACATCATTAAAAATAATTGACGATCTAAAGTGATGACATTCGCTTTTAGTTTCTGAATAATCTCTTTATATTCTGGAAATTCTCCTTCCAACAGCCTTATAATTATGGTCTCAGAAGATTTCTTTACGATAAAATGATTGGATTTACATCCGAGTTGTACCGGATTTTCCGATTCCAGGAATTTCCCGACCTCGTTCAAACCTTTTTTAGGAACGATAATTCCGCCATTAAAATTAATCTGCTTATCCTTATCGAACGGAATATCGACTTTCGTCAGCCGGCTGCCATCTGTAGACACTATTCGGATCATTAATTCATCATCAGTCTCTATTTTCTCCATATACACACCGACGATATGAGCCCGTTTATCGTCCGAAGAACCGATGGTGGTGGTCTGATCTATCATTCTCTTGAAGGGTTCCGATTTCATCTCAAAAAAATCGACTCCTTCCAGTTGAGGAATCTCCGGAAAATCTTCAGGATTCATACCAACAATGTGATATTCTATATTTTCACTACCAATCTGGATCCATCGATTTTCAATTTCACTCACCAAAATTTCGTTACTTGGAAATTCTCTAATAATTTCATAAAATTTTCGGGCATTTATTGCGACCTTTCCCTCCGCTTCCACAGAGGCGGGATAAGAACCCTCAAAACCGGTTTCAAGATCCGTTGCTGCAATTGTAATGCCATCTTTTGTGGCGTTTAATAGTATATTCCCTGTAATAGCCAGGTTACTTTTACGCCCGGTTAGTCCCTGTATATTGGACAGTACATCGACAATGTCATTCTTTTGAACTGTAAATTTCATGTATATTCCTTTTATTTATATATATTACTATAGTCATAGGGTATGTTAAGAACTATAATAACTTTTTAATTATTTGAATTTATTATAAAAATATTAGATCATGAAATTTAAAAAATGACAATAACTCTTTAATTATAAACAGGAGCCGTATAAATTGTTTATAAGTATATAATTATCAACATTGTATTAAGAACGTATTAAATTTACCTATCTCTATTATCAATCTATTATACCGATTTTTAAGAGAAAATCCAGTTTTTTATTTTAATGACCGTATTATTTTCCCAGCCGGTTGAGACCCTTAACGTTATAAAATTTTTATAAAGATTATCCATCAATTGGATTGACTCATCATACTGATAGGTTTTTTCCAATATCTGTTCTTCAATATCTTCTTTTTTTTCAACCGGACCGGCGATTTGAGTCTTAAGATTACCTATATTAAGACTTTCCCCCCTAATAGTAAATTGGTAAACTAAATTTTGAGTTTCATATACAATATTTAATTCCGTAACCAGAGCGCCCTTGCGCAACGCAAGAACACCCTCCTCAAGACCGGCTTCATCTCCTTTGATGGTAATGGTTTCCAGGTTTTGGTTTCGATGATTTTCAAGCTTTATCCGATTGCCGATCTGTATCGAAGCGGGTTGTGGAAGAGACTTCTGTATTAAATTCTGTTCATTTTCAATAGAAAACCACAACCAGGTTAGAAATTCATACCCGAGGAACTTGTATCGATTGTATGAAACTGCGACATCCAGCATTATTTAAGACCAAAACACAGACGGTGACAGTTTTAAGAGAACATCTTTTTCTTTATTGGATAAACCCGCCGTTATATCTGCCGAGGTATAAGGAAATAATCGGATTAACCTCAGATTGAAAGATTTTGAAAAAAGGGTCTCCAAATCTTCATTGGCACCCTTCAGGTTTGTGAAAAACCAGAGCGAGGCGGCCTCATAGTTCCAGATCAGATCATATATATTCGGTGTTGCGGGAATACGGAGACTAAGCATGTTTAAGACATGCTCTTTAACCATTTTCTTTTCGTTTGCGGTCAGATATCCCCTTCCGACTTGAGTCAACCGCTTTTCTGTTTCAATGGCGGTATGTTTTTTAATTATCTTACCCGGAAGTACTTTTTTATCAATTCTTAATGAGAAAACGAAATAATTTCCGATAACATGCGATGATCCATTAAAATTGGGTTTATAGGGTGAATCAAACAAGGTCCATCCAACCGCTTTTTCAGATATTTGATCATCAATTTCAGAAAGAACGTTCTTTTTTAGACCGGCCATCAAATTTTCGAGAATCGGTTGTTCCAGTTCTCCATCGACTTTATAGCGGGTTATAGATACGGTTGAGGAAAGAATTCCCATAAAAAAAAGAGATCACTAAAAAGTACAATATATAGTATTACATAAACTTAAACATATAAGATATAGCGTACATCCTTTGAATTTACAAGAAATATTTACTATTCCTACACATACTGAAGCATGATATATGAAACTTCAGTATAGATTCTTTATAACGGGGTTATTAGGTTTCTATAATGGAATTTGTAGCTGATTTTCATATCCATTCTCGATATTCTAGAGCCACTTCAAAAACTCTCGATTTTGAAAAACTTCATATTGCCGCCCAGCTAAAAGGGGTAACGGTGTTAGGTACCGGTGACTTTACCCATCCCGGTTGGTTTGCTGAAATCAAAGAGAAACTCATCCCCGCCGAACAAGGTCTCTTTAAATTAAAACCGGAGATTGAATCAGCCTGTAATAAGCTGGTTCCATCTGCCTGCCGGGGTGACGTTCGATTTATTTTAGTTACGGAAATCAGCAACATATATAAAAAAAGGGATAAAACGCGAAAAAACCACAACCTTGTGTTTGTTCCCGATCTTAAGATAGCCGAAAAATTCAACACCATCCTGGATTCGATCGGAAATATCAAATCAGACGGCCGTCCGATCCTGGGTTTGGATGCCAGGGATCTATTGGAAATTGTTCTTGAAACATCCGATCAGGCATTCCTAGTCCCCGCCCATATCTGGACCCCTTGGTTTTCTTTACTGGGTTCCAAATCCGGATTTGATTCGATTCAGGAGTGTTTTGAGGATCTGACCCCCCACATTTTTGCAATTGAAACAGGACTCTCCTCAGATCCGGCCATGAACTGGCGGGTGTCTATCCTTGACGGCCTGACTCTTATATCTAATTCCGACGCTCACTCACCGTTTAACCTGGGACGGGAAGCCAATTTGTTTAATATTCCTCGATCATACCCATCCATAAAACATGCACTTGAGACAGGAAACCCGGATCAGTTTCTCGGAACCGCTGAGTTTTATCCGGAAGAAGGTAAGTATCACTTTGATGGACATCGGAAATGTGGAATTTGTTATAGCCCTGAAAAATCCATAACGCACAAGGGTATATGTCCGGTTTGTGAAAAGCCATTAACGCTGGGCGTCCTTTATCGGGTAGAAAGTCTGGCTGATCGACCGCACGGAGTGAAACCCGAGAAATATCACCCGTACGCCAACCTGATTCCGCTAAATGAGATACTTTCCGAACTTTTAAGTGTCGGTCCGAAATCAAAGAAAGTGAATCAATATTACGAAACGCTTTTAAAAGAGGTGGGCCCCGAGTTTAAAATCCTCCGTACCGCATCTATAGATGACATTAATCGCGCGAACATTCCGTTACTGGGCGAAGCGATCAACAGGATGCGCCAGGGAAAAGTGAAAATGTCTCCGGGGTATGACGGGGAATACGGAAAAATCACCATGTTTGATCCGGACGAAAAGAAGAAGCTACTCGGACAGCAGTCCTTGTTTCGAATAGAACCACTTAAAAAACAGAAAGAAAAGACACCGCCCAAGAAACCGTTTAAGAAAACGCGCAAAGATTCATCACCTATAAAAGAGATGCCGCAAATACCGATAAGCCTGAATCCCGAACAACTTAAAGCGGTTGAACATACAGGGGGGCCACTGCTGGTAGTTGCAGGACCCGGCACCGGGAAAACCCGAACCCTCACCCATCGAATAGCTTATCTTTTAACAGAAAAAGGGATATCGGAAGAAAACGTTCTTGCCGTAACGTTCACCAATAAAGCAGCCCATGAAATGATGGATCGGCTGAGTCTTTTGTTGGGCGATTCTGTGAAGCTGCCCTTTGTGGGCACCTTTCATTCGTTTTGCTACAGCGCCATAAAGGAGCTGGATCAAGAAAGAACAAATGCGATAATTAATGATGAATTGCGAAAAGCGCTCGTTCAAACCGCTAAATTATTGACCACAGGCGGCGCAGGTGCAAACTCTGTTTCAACCCGAGTGCTTCTGGACGGAATCGTTACTGCCAAACAGCAGTTCATCGGCCCCGAGGACCCGCCCGAAGCATTCCCCGAGGCGTATCGGTCCCAGGAGTTTCTGAAAGCATACGCCAAATACCAGGAGTTGCTGTCTATTGAGGGATTTTATGATTACGAAGATCTGATTTACCAAACAAATGAACGACTCAATCAAAACCCGGATTTGTTGGAACGTTTTCAAAACCGATATCCATATATATTTGTAGATGAATACCAGGATTTGAATTTTGGACAATATCAACTCATCCGAACGTTGTCTCCATCCGGACACGATTTATTTGCCATTGGGGATCCGGAACAATCCATTTATGGATTTAGGGGATCGGATGTCAAATATTTTCAGTTGTTTATAGACAATTATCCAGAAACCACCATCATTCATTTAAATCAAAATTATCGTTCAACCCAAACCATTCTCGATGCATCCTTTCAAGTTATCCAGGGGCATTCATCACATGACGTAAAAAATGATGAATCCCGAACATTCTCACAAATCGATGGTTCAAAAAAGATAACCATAATGGAAATCGCATCGGAAAAGGCTGAAGCTGTTTCTGTGGGCCGTACCATCGAAAAACTGGTTGGAGGTATGGGATTTCACTCCGTCGATTTCGGTAATATCGATTCAACCAAACAAGAGGGCCAGCGGAGTTTTTCAGATATCGCCATTTTTTATAGAACCGGGTCACAGGGTGATATTTTATCAGAGGTTTTCGATAAGGCCGGCATTCCCTATCAGATGGCAAGCAAAGAAAAGCTGGTCTTAATGAATGGTATAAAGGAATTGATTTCCTTTATTAAGCTTATGGAAGGTTTCGGATCTTACATGGATTTGGAGATTGTCGTTAAGACCCTGCCTTACAGCATCGGAAAGAATACCATCGATATTTTAAGGCTCTGGGGTTATAAGAACAGATTTAGAATCAAGGAAGCCCTGTGGTATGCAAAGCGGATTCCGGTTCCGAACATGAGCAAGAAAGGCCAGAAGCAACTTTATGAATTTGCTTCTTGGCTGGACAGCACAGAGGAAACCGTTGCCTCCATGACCATGGAAAACCGACTCCGTTATCTTTCAGAAAACACGGATATCCGGAGCTCCATAGACGACAACCGGGCATCTGAAACCGCATATAATCGGATCGTTAGCATTTCAAGCGCCTTCGGAAACCGAACCGAAGATTTTCTGGTCGCTATAGCCCTGCAAACCGATACGGATGTTTATGATTCAAAATCTGAGAAAGTGTCTTTAATGACCATCCATGCCGCAAAAGGGCTTGAATTTCCGGTCGTATTTATTACCGGCTGTGAGGACGGGTATATCCCCTATCATCATGAGGGTTCGGATCCCGAGGAAGAGCGGAGGCTTTTTTATGTGGCCATGACCCGAGCCATGGATCAGCTTTATTTTACATACACGAGGAATCGAAGAATCCATGGCAAGCAGGTTAAGAGAAGCATTTCTCCTTTTGTGAAGGAAATCGAAGAACAGCTCAGAGATCATCAGACCCTCCGAGGGAAAAAGCCGAAGCCGGACAAACAGAAGCAGCTGAAACTATTTTAAAAAAAGATATGCGATACTCGATCCTTGATACTCGATGAAAAAAAGGACCGTTAGAATATCGAGCATCGAGTATCCAGCATCCAGCATCGAGCAATGAAACTATTCAATATTATCGCTATATTAATTACCATATCCGCGGTTTTTTCTTACCTCAACTATCGTACCATTCGGCTTCCCAACACCATCGGTGTTATGTTGATAGCACTTTTGGGGTCCCTGGTGTTGATCCTTCTTGGGCCATTGAGTCTGGGATTAAAAGAAAGCACCAGACAACTATTGAACAGCATCGACTTTGATGAAACCCTGCTCCATGGGATGCTCAGTTTCCTATTATTCGCCGGCGCCCTCCACATCAATTTGTCCGACCTGTATCAGCAAAGAAGGATTATCAGCCTGCTTGCCACTGTCGGCGTTGTGGGATCTACCTTCATTATCGGTTCAGCGGTCTGGTGGATTTTGGGCCTTTTGGGAAGCGAATTGTCGTTTATTTTTTGCCTTCTCTTCGGCTCGCTCATATCCCCCACAGACCCCATCGCTGTTTTAAGCATTTTAAAAAAGGCCGGCGTTCCAAAAAGCCTCGAAGTAAAAATCTCCGGCGAATCCCTTTTCAATGACGGGGTAGCTGTGGTGGTTTTCCTGGTGCTCCTGAAGCTGGCAACAGGTTCAGAACCGGTTTCTGTCTGGACCATATCCAAGCTATTCGCTGTGGAAGCGGTGGGCGGCATAATCTACGGCATTATCATCGGATTGATTTCCTTCTGGATGTTGAAAAGCGTGGATAACTACCAGGTCGAGATTCTCATTACATTGGCTCTTGTCGTCGGCGGGTATGCACTGGCAGATTGGTTACACATATCCGGCCCCATCGCTGTTGTGGTAGCCGGGCTATTGATT
>CAYSUA010000152.1:0-11176 GCA_964433795.1 uncultured Desulfobacteraceae bacterium
ACAGT
This sequence comes from uncultured Desulfobacteraceae bacterium, assembly GCA_964433795.1. Lineage (GTDB taxonomy): Bacteria > Desulfobacterota > Desulfobacteria > Desulfobacterales > SURF-15 > DUZK01. The sequence goes on from CAYSUA010000152.1 coordinate 6, forward strand.
TGGATAGGAAGCTTTTTTCCTCTTGACAACTGTCAACCATATCAGTGTCCATCCATAAATGGCCATTTTCCCGATGAGCGGCGTTCTCCGCGGGTTTCCGACTGCGGCGTACAGAAAGTACGCCTTACCGAAAACCCTTGTGCGGCCTTGCTCAACGAAAAAATGGCTCATTTATGAATTGGACACCGATTGTGTCGATAATGAGTTCGTGGATGAGCACTAATTAGTTTCCATCCACGAATGGTCTTTTCGCCCAACCCGCCCAAGGCGGACAAGTCTCGGCGTCAATCGGTGCTCTCGCTTGTGCGACGTAGCAAGCTACGTCTCCACGCAAGAGCTCGACTTGAAGTTTCTGCAAACGATGTATGCGATAACTATATGTTGTATAAGTTTATACTTGACATACCATATATAGTTAGTGTAAGAAGTCGGAGTATAATTTGGAGCAATAATTTGAAATCCTTTTAAATGGTACGATACTGAAAGTAGAATCCATTGAGGAAGGAGATTGATTGATGGACATCGAAGCTGTGATAAACGAGAGACGAAGGCGCAGGCGGTTTTCGGTTAGAGAAAACGCGATTGCTGTTATCCAGTCGACCCCAACCATTATTTTGGGGCAAATCAAGGATATCAGCCCGAACGGATTATCATTTAATTATATGTACAGTAGCGAACAGCCTGATGAATCCACCACCCTCGATATATTTCTCCCCGACGACAAACTGCATATCAAAGGGCTGACGTTTAGAACTGTTTCCGACTCCATCGTTTTGAATGACAACCCGTTCAGCACCGTCATCATGAATCGCAGAAGCATTCAATTCGAAAATTTGACAGATCAACTCAAGTCGGAGCTGGAACATATTATACAAATACTTGCCAGTAAGAATCTGGAAACCGGGTGTCCGATTTACAACATTAAAAGCCTCGCCAGCATGTCTGTATGATCGTAACCATCTTGTCGCTTATCGTTCTCTATTGAAATTCATTTGAGTTTAATTTAAGTATTCCTGGTTTTGAGCCGATTGCCATATCAATTTTGCTCTTGACTTTGTATTAAATATTATTAGAATACTAACGTTTTTCGTGCCCAGTAGTTCGGTTTCACCGAAGTAAGCTACTGGACGATGTTTTTTTAAACGCCATAAACCTACTCCCCAGTAGCTCAGTTGGCAGAGCAGATGGCTGTTAACCATCGGGTCCGCGGTTCGAGTCCGTGCTGGGGAGCCAAAAATTTCAGCCCGGTCCACAAACGACCTGGCTTTTCTATTTTGGGAAACTGAATAATCGGTTTATATTTTGTGGAGCGCCAGGGGGTATGATTCACTGGCGGCTTTGATCTTATCCTCACTGGATATTACCGCCACCGCGTAATTCGGATCTTCTGAATCGAAATATTTCTCAGCCGCCGTTCGGACACGATCCAGATTCATGGAAAGCACCTGATGTTTAAATCGTTTTCTCGCTTCATCATCCAGAGAAATAATCTTCCGGTAAAATGCTTTTCGGGCTTCCGGTCCGGGTGGGTCCGGTTTATCGATTTCCGAACAGATCTGAAGAATCGCCTCTTTTACATCTTCATCTTTTATTACACCGGATTTGATGAAATCAAATGCAGCGTCATACGCTTTTAGAGTGCTGCGGATGTGCGGATCCCTGTATGAGGCGAAAAAGAAAAGACCATCTTCCGGGCTGTATATGGAAAATCCGCCGTATGCACCCCCCTTTTCACGAATTTCCCGGTGCAAATACATGGAACGAAGCATTTTTGAAATCACAGAAAGTGCCGGGGCATCTTCATGGTCCATTCGCGGGGTTTGAAACACGCGAGCCACATACGACACAGATGAAGCAGTGCTCCATCCCTCTCTTGGAAGATCGGCTTCCATTTCTATTTCAGGTTCGTGAAAGCCGTTTATATTGGAATCTTCAAGACCCTCATAAAGGTATTGGGCAAATGGTGTTGCCTGACCCAAAACCGTCCCTTCTCCGATTAGCGCCATCTTGAAGTTGGATCGTTTCAGCAATGTGTCCCCAATGGCGGATAATCGTTCAGAAATAAGCTGCAACCGGGAATCCGTCAGATCGTCGGTTATGGATTTGATAAACCGCAACTGGTGAATACCGTGCCAAATCTCATCGAGCGCTGACGCCGAAGTGAAGGTACGGGCAGCCAGCCGCATGGCAAGCCGATGACCACTGGGTATGACCATGGATTCAAGTCCTGCTCGATATTCAACTAGAAGATGTTTCAGCCGGGTTAAATCCGAAAAATCGGTGTGGGTAAGAAACTCTTGTATAATTTCGAACATCCGGTCCTGATTGCGGACCAAGCATTTTCCGTTAAACGTAATGATCGGCAGGCAGACACCCGGATGCCCGAATTGCGTACGCGCATGGGTAGACAAGCCCATACCGCCGGTGTAGGCATCAATTTTACGGACCATCTCGGTATAGTCATGCAATGCGGTCCCGACTTTGGTGAACGCATGAGAGAAAAACGGAACATAGGATAAAAGTTCCTGTTCTAAATCACCAGCTCCAATGGCAGCAGTAAAATAGAATATTCCTGAGGTGGGTTGTTCAAAATAGGTGGCAACGTCCGGAGGATATTTGTCCGTTGCTTCAATAATTTTTATAGAAGGGGGAATATCTTCGATCTCCAGGGTGGGCAGGGAGGACAGATCTTCTTCTTTTTCCTGAAGCTGCTTTAGAGCTTCCGTGTCTGTTCGAATCTCATCAGTCTCCATAGCTCCCAAACCGGCTTTCATCTCATCCAGCTCGGCCCTGACCCGTCGATCTTCTTTTTCTCCCATCTCTTGATCCGGTGTCAATGTCAATCGAGCCCGGTGGGGATTGTTTAGAAAATATTTTTCTATTCTTTCCTCGAAAAAGGAACCTGATGAAGCCGCGTTTCGTATCTTTTCAATATCAGATGAGAAGTTGAGAATCTTAACCGGATCTCCGCCGTGAAACCAGTTGCCTGAGAAAGACAACAAGAGCTTTAGACCGTACGGATAGGGCCGGTTGGTAATCTCCTTCCTATAGAATTCCAATTGGTGGATAGCGGAATCAATCAATTCCCGATCAATACCGTCTCTTACAATTCGATTTAAAACATCAAAAATTATCTCTTCGATTCGCTCTGCCTCAGAGGCGGCAACATCTCTCAATCCGAATGTGAACAGGGTATCCCGATTGTCTGAGATATAACCGGTTCCATCCGACAGCGCAGAACCAAGACCCGAGTCGATGAGAGCCTTCCGCATGGGTGATGCCGCATTACCCAGCAGGATCTGCTCAAGCAGCGTCAGCACAATGACTTCAAAGTGATCTTTAACATCCGCTGTTAACCAGGCAACGCAGACCTGGTATTTTTTCACAGGATCTTCATCTTTTGCAAATGGATAGCTATAGGCAGCGGTTTTCGACTGATTCCATCTCTGCTGCGATGGAACTTTTGTCTTCGGGTCAATCCGGGTAAAATTCTTCAAAACGGATTCGTTGATAAAGGAAAGGTTTTCACTCAAGGGGATATCGCCGTATGTATAAAAAAAGGCATTGCTTGGATGGTAATATCTCCCATGAAATGCTTTCAGTCCATCAAGGGTAAGCTGCGGGATATATTTGGGATCGCCTCCGGAGTTAAAACGGTAGGTTGTCCCCGGGTAAAGCGTTTCGAAAAGAGAGCGTGTCATCACTTGCGCCGGGGATGACATCGCCCCTTTCATTTCATTATAGACAATCCCTTTGTAGACTAGAAAATCTTTATTCTGGGTGTCGGGATCAGTCTCTATCTCTAAACGATGCCCTTCTTGCTTGAAGTTCAGGGGAATGAGTTTGGGATAAAAGACGGCGTCGAGATAGACCGCCATGAGATTAAAGAAATCCTTCCTGTTCTGTGTGGAAAACGGATACATGGTCCAATCCGAAGAAGTAAAAGCGTTCATGAACGTACTTAAACTTCTCTTCAGCATGGAAAAAAATGGATCTCGAACCGGAAATTTATCCGAACCACACAGAACCGTATGTTCGAGGATATGAGCAACCCCTGTGGAATCCTCGGGCACCGTCTTTAAAGCTACACTAAAGGTATTTTCATCATTCCGGTTCTGAATGTGGATGTGACGCGCTGCTGTGGCAAGATGCACGAGTTCATAAAGAACTGAATTGATATCTTTAAGCCGGGCAACCCGCTTTACTTCATATCCGCAAAGATGGTCACCTTCTTTACAAACAGGCGTATCATCAACTGATGGCTCATGCATCGTTACATACAGTCGCAGCTATAGGGTACAACCTGGAGGGTATCACCAACAATACTATCACCAGGATGGAAAAAAATACCTATAATCGAATAGAGCTAGGTTGCCACGTAGAGACCGCGGCTTTTACGTTTGATACGACCGAGTTTATTGAGACGGAATATGATATTTCGAAGCTTTTTCTCATCGTAACCGGTCTTGGCCTGAATGTCTGCAAACCCCACACCCCTTCGAGATTTTTTGACAATATCTTGAACGGTATCCGAGGCAGTCTTTCCACCGGGTCCTCTTCGCCCGCCCACTACTACCTTCCGTGCGATACGCCCCCGTGTTCCTGCACCGGTCCTGGATTTAATCAGGGTTTCCAAGCGGTCAAGACGCACAATCAGTTTATCGACATCTTTTCTCGTAGGAATGTTATAGGATTGCATGAAAAACTTCACCATTGCATCAAAACTTACCGATTTTCCTTTTCGCTTCGCCATTTTTTTCCTCCTTGGTTCTATTTCAGCACATCTTTTAGCAAAGATTCCTCACATCTAATTCTAAAACTTAATTAATAATTTAGTAAAAGTCAAGAAAAAGCCAAAAAAACAAGTAATCCTCTCCGGAAGATGACATTGAAAACCCGAAATGACTGTGCTACCTTTATTTAAGTTTTAGGGTTTCTTAAGAGAAAGGATAAGTATTCTATTGTGACATTTCAAAATAAAATCGATAAAAAATCAGACATCAACGAAAATTCAGAAAATAAGATAGCACCTCAAAGCCCGGGATGGTTGGACTTAAAGGGGAAGATAAGGACTTTTCTTGACCGTGTGAAAAAACTCAAAGGAGATCCCACCTATGTTGCCAAAGGCATGGCCATCGGAGTTTTTATCGGGGTTACACCGACAATACCTTTTCACACCGCAATTGCGATTGCCCTGGCCTTCATTTTTAAAGCAAGCAAACCGGCTGTGATAGTGGGCGTGTGGTTTGGCAATCCGGTGACCATACCGTTATTTTATTTTGGAAGTTATAAGGTCGGCGCCCTTTTATTCCGTCTAGATATCTCTGCCGATTTGAAAGGGTTGCCGATTTCTGAAATTTTAGAGATGGGGGCTGAAGTTACAATCGCCATCATGTGCGGGGGAATCATAATCGGCATCCCGTTTGGAATTGCGGCATTTTTTATCACACGATACATGTTTCATAGATTGCAGATTAGAAGGAAAGCAAGGGAGCACCGTATAGATCAGTCACCAAGATCAAACCATGACATCACCTAGAAGATTATTCCATTACTGGCAATTGCACCCAAAGCGACAACTGGGCCAAAATTTCCTCATCGACCCATCCACTGCCGATATGATCGTCTCCCGTTCAAAGATCAACCCGAAGGATGTTGTTCTTGAAATCGGGGCCGGTTTGGGTGCATTGACCATCCCTTTGTCTCGTGCAGCGAGTAAAGTATATGCAATAGAGATCGACAAAGCACTCACTTCACTGTTACAAGCCGAGCTCGATTCTCACGGCATCGAAAATGTGACTGTCATGAATCGCAACATTCTACGGGTGGACATACATGAAATAATGGAAACGGCCGGTAGCAAACTAATCGTGTTCGGAAATCTGCCGTATAGTATCTCTTCGCAAGTGCTTGTTCATTTGGTCAAATCCCGGTCTGCTTTGAAACGAGCAATTTTGATGTTCCAGAAAGAATTGGCTCGAAGAATTTCGGCCGGCCCGGGGAAAAAGGATTATGGAAGGATTTCGGCCATGCTCCAGTCGTGTGCCGACATCAAATCGTTAGCGGAATTGAAAGCGTCCCAATTCTTTCCAAGACCTAAAATCGATTCTGAAATTCTAGAAATTATCTTTAACAATTGGATGGATCAATTTGTTGAGGAGGAAGATCTTTTTTTCAATGTCATAAAGGCCGCATTTTCCAAACGGAGAAAAACATTGAAAAATGCTCTAGGCACAAGCGCATATTTCCAGGATGCAAAAGAGGCCGATCAAGTATTGAATAACATCGGTATCGATCCGATCCGACGCGCGGAAACACTTACGGTGGAGGAATTCGCCAAACTCGCCAATGAAGTATATGGAAGCGGAAAAAAGTAGCTGTTTGGGGATGAGAGTATTTCAATCTTGATCATGAAGCCGTCTTGAAAATAGTAGATCACGTTCAAGGGCAAAGAACAAGCGCGCAAGCCGATGAAAAAGCGGAGCATACACGTAGTATGTGAGCATTTTGAAGAGGGTTGCAACGCAGCCATTGGGCGTGAGATGCATTTTCAAGATGGCTTCACATGTCTTCCGCGATGGACACGGTCCGATCCGCCAGCATATTCACATAGCTTCCCATTTCATTATCATACCAGCCGTAGATAACCGTCTGGGTTACGGGAACCCGTATGATTTGGTCTTTAAACATGGAAAGACCGTTTTTGTCTAACCCGGGTATTTTTTCGAGATCGATGGTGACCTCTGCGGTTCGCCGGTGTGTTTCGTGTCCTTCGATAATGGCTGCCGCCCGCGGCCAACCGATGATGTCCACGGACACATTCTGCTTATCCGTATAATGAAGATACCCATTTGGGTCTTCCGCTGCCGCTTTCCGAAAGATCTGGTTGATCAGATCTCTTTTGATGGGATCACCGGTGAGTTCTTCCTGAAGATTCATCACCAGGATAATCAACGAACCGCTGGTAACCGGTATCCGCACGGATTCCGCAATAAAACCGATCTGCTCCATTTCGGGGATGACAAGACGCAAGGCGTCTGCAGCACCGGTGGTGGTCAGGATAATATTATTCATGACACTCCTGTTTTTTCGGAGGTCTTTTTTCCCTGCCCCGGGCAGTCGATCCAGGACTTCCTGTGATCCGGTGGACGCATGTACCGTTGCCATGGAAGCGGATAATATTTTCTTGGGTCCGAAATGATTAATCAAAGGCTTGATCATATGTGCCAGGCAGGTGGTGGTGCAGGAGGCATTGGAAACGATGCGGTGAACCCTGGGGTCATAATCATCTGTATTTACCCCCATCACCGTGGTAACCGCATCTTCCGGCATGGATATGCCTTTATCTTTTATTTTAAATGGCGCGGAGATGATGACCTTGTCTGCTCCCCCTTCCAAATGGCCTCTCAAGGCTCCGCCGGGATGGTCCGGCGGGAAGGTCGGATCACGGAATTTTCCGGTGGTATCAACCACAAGGGGAACCGTTTCTTTAGCCCAGTCAATATCTTTTGGATTCCGTCGTTCTCTCAAGAACCGGACCCGAACCCCGTCCACGACCATTGAGCCGGAGGCTTCGTCGACATCTTTGATCACCGGTTTTGCGGTGTGTCCGTATAAAAATGTATGCAGGGCTCCGTAAGTGGAGTCTCTCTCTGTGTAGTGCGCAATGTCGTCAATGGATTGACCCACATCTCGCCCCAGGTTCACCACCAGTCCGCTAAAAAACTTCCGGCTCACGTGATGCCATACGGTAAGCTTTCCAATCCTTCCGAATCCGTTAATTCCCAGTTTCAACTTTTATCGACCTCCTCATCGATTTTTGAGATAGCTTCTATTCATTCGCCCCCTGAGTTTCTTCTATTTTCATTTTCCCCAGGTAGACCGCCCCGAGTTGACCGTCGATACTGATATATTCACCGGATTTCAGAACCGTTTTACTATATTCACACTCTTTTTTCTTTTCATTACAGACAAGTCCGTTACACCCCACCACGCACGTCTTTCCTAAACGGTGAGCGACTACGGCGGCATGGGATGTCAACCCCCCACGGGCGGTGAGAAGCCCGTCGGAAGCATAAATTTCCCGGATATCATCGGGAACCGTATCCGACCGGACGAGAATGAGAGGCGTTTCCGGTTCCTTGTCTCTCCACATATCGATCTCCTCCAGGTTGAATACCATTCGTCCGCTCATGGCCCCACCGCTCACCCCGATACCATGCCCCAGCAATTTTCTGACTTTGGCATCCTCGGGATCAAAGGTATATGTTTTCGTTATACCTCTGATAACCATGTCCCGGGTTTGAAGCAAAAAGAGATCGGTCACATTCGGGCTTTCAAATGTAAATTCCATTTCCTGGGGGCTCCACCCCTTATCGTAGATCAATTCATTCGCCCAGTCTTTCAAGGCGTTATAGATCTCCGGGAAATGGGTTTCCAGGGTGACATCCGTTTCCCGCATCTCGTAATCCTGCTGGACCAGAGAAACCGGAAGCGTTCGAACCAGTCCGGAAACCACGTCCTCCCCCTGATTACCGATGGTAAAATCACCCCACAACCGCAACGTATCTCCCGACCACCTGGGATTGTGGGTGAAGAGGACACCGGAGCCTGAGTTATGAGCAATGTTGCCGAACACCATGGATTGAACGGTAACAGCAGTACCCCAGTCGTCAGAAATGCCGATGATCTTTCGATACGTCTTTGCTTTGTCCGATTCCCAGGAATCGAACACTTTTTTGATGATCTGCAGGAGCTGTTCAAGCGGAGACTCCTCGATCTCAATTCCGGCGTCCTGTATCATCTGCTTATAGGTTAGCGCCACCCGACGCATCTGCTCGCCGGTAAAATCTCTTTTATACGGCAGCCCGAGCGCTTCCTTGGATTCGCTGATAATGGCGTCAAAATCATCCCGCTCGAGCCCGAACGACATTCCGTAACATTGGAGAAAGCGGCGATAATTGTCCCAGGCAAACCAGGAATTCCGGGTTCGTGCGACGATCCCCTGCGTGATCTCCTCGTTCATACCGACATTTAGAAACGTATCCATCATACCGGGTTGTGAAATGGATGATCCGCTCCGTACGGAAAAAAGCAGCGGGTTTTCCCGATTCCCGAATCGTAAACCGGTCGTTTTTTCAACATTTTCGATATGTTGGGCCACCTGTTCTTTAAAGTGCTGTTCTGCCGGAGGATAGTTGCTGATCACCTCACGGCAGCGAAACACTTCGGTGGTGATGATGAAACCGGAGGGGATGGGCAACCCGTATTGTTTCATACGAACCAGGTTGAGTCCTTTGTTGCCGAGATGAATGATTCCGGAAATCCTTTTGCCGGGGTTATCGATAGGTGCCATGGCACCCTGGGGATCGTAAAGCAGGAGCTGCTGTAATTTGTCTTTGGGAAGTCTGTCCGATTGATGAAAAAGGGTATTCAATATCCGGCTCAAAAACAAATCCAGCTGTTGCAGTCCGAGCGACAGGGCTATTCTTTCTCTGGAAAAGATCTCGGATACCCGATGTTCCAGTCTCTCGTGACCGGATCCGTTTTCTTTGGGAAGATATTTCGGCAATAAATGCTGGACCGGCACTTGGTCCAGGATTCGGGTCATATTTCTCTCGTAGATGTTGGTGAAATGATCGGCGATGATATTTTTTACGGCTTGAGCAAACCCTTTAAAAATGTCGAGATATTGGGTGAAGGTAAACCCCCGGACCTGTAAAGAATGGATTAGGAAGTCGAGTTGTTTTTCAATTTCGACCGTAGAAATTCCATCCAACCTTAGCGCCTTGTCGAACAGATCCAAACGATCATAAACCTGAAAAAAGGTCGCTTTGGTGATGACACTCAGGTCGATATTGTTGATCAGCTCCTCAAACAGAACATTGATGAGTGATTCCAGACGAAAGGTCAGACCCAGGGCATCAAACTTCATTTCACGATAGCTTCCGTACATGGAAGGGATATCAATGGTAATATGCCGTTTTTTATAGATATCTTCCCTGATTTCATAGGTCTCGGGAGATAGGATAATCTTTTTTAACTGTTCGAGATAGTCGAGGAGCTCAAGGATCTTTTTTTTCAGATCCCCTTCCGCCAGCGCCGTCTTGAGCCGTCCCAAATGCGGAAACGCATCCGCTCTTAACTGGGCGATAAATTGATCCATTTCGACAAACTCTAAATTGTACTTTTGATTCAACAACTTATAAAAGGATATAACGAGGGAGACTCTTTTCACGTCATTTTGCGTAACCCCGGGGAGATGATTCAATCTGTCTTTAAGAGTCTCTTCCTTGAATGTCAGAAGACCCTTGGGCAGAGAAATGCCCTCTTTATCCTTAAGGTGCCGGATGACACGATAAACCCCATCGATATATGGACCTTCGGCTTCAATCTGTTCATAAATGGAAGGGGGTACAAACGGTTCGAGGCACGCTTTGTCTTTTGTTTCCCAGAAACAGAGGGCGGCTTCCATGAAAACGATGGTTCGGTTGCTGCTTTCCACGTGGCTCTGTTTTCTCAGGAAATGAATCAGCACATCTTTCCGACTGCAAATCTCGTCAATCTGGGTGGATATATCTCGTAGTTTACCCTCAGCCCCGATATCGTTGAAATAAGTCGGGAACAATCGGGCCAGCTGTTTTGCAAGATTATAGACCGGACTTAGATCGCTGTTGAGCAGGCCGGTGATATCCCTTGGAAAAAGATCCGTATCTTTGATAAACACACCACACAATGAAACATGAATGACCAGCGCCGATAGCAGCCGGATAGACCATTTGGGGTTCAGTTTAATGATCTCGAGCCAGATCCTTATATTCAGCATATGAGCGGGATTGGCCTTTATTTGCCAATCATTGCCCACCCCTCCCACCATGGGAAGCTGAAATCCGAGATGGATGACCGAGTCGATAAAAAAATTGATGAAATCGATTTCATCGGTTTTATAAACCGCTCTTCCCATATTAAGAATGCAGTTAAGGGCCGTTGCGGGATATCGATTGGTTCGGGCCTCTAAGATTGAAAACGTTTTACGAACAAGCTCCTCGACGTGTCGCACCGCTTCATGGCCGATGAGCCAGGCCAACGTTCGGTTGATATCGCGAAGCGCTTCCTCATGGATCATGTTTAAACCGGAAAGATTCAGAATCTGGAAAGTAAAAATCAGTTTC
>CAYSUA010000153.1:0-10872 GCA_964433795.1 uncultured Desulfobacteraceae bacterium
CGGGTTATCTTCAAAGCCGATTGTATTCACTTGGGCTTTCTGGATATCCAGATATCAAAATCCCTTGACATGCCACATTGTGGCATTGTATAGGTTGCGGACAAGCATTCTTGGCAGATGCTTAGATGTCTCCTTAATCTATTTACTTTCATTCTTTTCTACGTATGGGTGACTCACATGAGTCGCCTATACGTTTTTAGGGAGCAGCTTTTGGTACCTTACTATGTAACAATGGGAAGGAGTTCTGAATGGACCCCTCAATAAGCCAGTCGGTCATGCACTGGAACAAGACACACAGGACTTCAATTGACCAATATATTATTGGAGAAGTACCCTTATCAATACAGATCAAGGAGGCATAAACGTGAAAAAGTATTATATCATCACATGGGTTGTAATCTTTCATCTTGCCTTTTTCACCTATTCGGCCGTTGCTCAAGCGGCCAACGGACCCAAAATGGTTCTGGCGGAGCAGGTTTTCGATTTTAAAGAAGTGAAAGAAGGGCAAGTTCTCGAGCACACCTTTTACGTGAACAACCAGGGAGATCAACCCCTTGTGATAAAAAAGGTTGTGCCCGGCTGAGGATGTGCCGTGGCCGAATTTGATACGGTCATCCTTCCCGGTGGGAAAGGAAAAATAAGACTTCAAATCAAGACGGAAGGTTATGAGGGCAACATTAAAAAGAGCGCAAAGGTCCATACGAACGAGCCTGAAAGAAAGCCGATGACTTTGAGGATGAAAGCATTTGTCAAAGTTCCGATCAAGGTATCGCCTCGATACGTTTATCTAAGCGGGCCGGAAGGAACAAGCATTACCAGGGTAGTGGAAATTAAGGCAGAGCTGGAAAAACCTTTGGTGCTGAACCCGGTACAGTTCAATCTCGACGAAAAATTAGAGTATACAATGGAGGAAACTGAGAAAGGGAAAAGATTCCACGTTAATTTCCGGAGCAACCCGAGCGTTAAACAGGCGTATCGAGGATTTCTGAAATTTAAGACAAACTATCCGGAGAAACCGGAATTGATCATACAAATCACGGGCCGGGTCGTTAAGAAGAAAAGTGGGTGAAAGAGTTCGCTGTAATTGTGCCACCGCAATTTAAAAACCCCATTCGCCCCACCCTTGTTATCTAAAAACTTCAAGTGACTTACCGGCGATAGGCTTTGGAGGTGAGCCGATTCGTGCGCATGGGATTGTGACTGTCTGAGTCCGCGAATCGGGTTATCTTCAAAGCCGCAGCCTTAGAGATCCTTACCGAATGTATCGTGGATTATGGGACCAATTTGCTTGACAGGATGCTAACCGGTAACATAATTTGCTAAATCTGGTTGTCCACTTGCCCACCTGATGTCCGGTGGCGTGGAATTTTGGAGTTCAATGTCATATAATATCTACAGGGTGGCGACATGCTGAACGAAAAGGTCAAACAGGATCTGGCCGCCATAGTCGGCCAGGAAAATTTCACCGAAGCCAAAATCGATCTGGTTTCATACAGCCGTGACGCCATGGGTGCTGTTGGTAACCCGGAGTGTGCGGTCTGGGTTGTCAACACCGAGCAAATCATGAAAATCATGGAACTTGCTAGCCGGGAGAAGATCCCGGTCACCGGCCGGGGAGCCGGCACCGGTATTGTTGGAATGACGGTGCCGACCCAAGGCGGAATCGTCATCGATCTCATGAAAATGGATCGAATTCTCGAAATCAATACCGAAGACCGGGTTGCCGTGGTGGAGCCGGGGGTGGTTTACGCCGATCTCCAGAGCGAGCTGGATGCACAGGGATTCACCGTGCCCACCGAACCGGGCAGTTCAGCAGCTTCCACCATCGGCGGCAATGTGGCCACCAACGCCGGTGGTTTGAGGGGGGCCAAGTACGGCACCACCAAAGACTATGTCCTCGGACTCAAGGTGGTGCTTCCGGACGGCCGGGTGATGAACACAGGAACCCGGACCATGAAGACCTCATCCGGATATAACCTGACCCAGCTTTTTGTCGGGTCCGAAGGCACCCTGGGAATATTCACCGAGATTATCCTCAAAATCGTTCCCCAGCCCAAAGCCACCACCACCCTTATGGCCCTGTTTGACCGGCTGGAGGATGCCGGCCGGGCAGTTTGCCAGACCATGTCTTCGGGAGTCATCCCCAGTGTGATGGAGGTGATGGGGCGATATCTGATCCAGGCCATAAATGAAAACACGGATCTTGAGCTGCCTGATGCCGACACCATACTGCTGGTGGAAACGGACGGCTATACGCAAACCGATGCCGATGCCCAGATGGAAAGCGTCATCGAGATCTTCAAAACCAATAAGGCAACCGGCATCCAAAGGGCCAATACGCCTGAAGAACGGGCCAATCTCTGGGCAGCCCGCAAGTCGACCTATCCGGTAAGCGCGAGATTGAACAACTCTCTGGTCGTGGAAGACGTTACCGTACCCATGAGCAAACTGGCGGATCTGTTCCGAGAGTTTACCGAAATCATAGACAAGTACGATCTCAAGGTCGCCATGTGCGCCCACGCCGGCGACGGAAATTTTCATCCCCTCATCGCTTACGACCGCCTCAACCCCGAAGAGGTTGAGAAGGTCGAAAAGGCCAACGCCGAACTGTTCAAGCTGGCCATTTCAATGGGCGGCACCATATCCGGGGAACACGGTATCGGCATGTTCAAGGCCGAATATATGACCCTGGAGCATGATCCTGCCGCCATGAACGTTATGCGGACCATCAAAAGGGCCCTGGACCCGTATAACATCTTGAATCCCGGAAAAATGGCCCTTGACGAAAGTTAAGATAGACGAAGGCTAAGAGAAAATGGCTAAAAAATATCAATTCCAAGAGCAGTTTGGGGATCAGGTGCTGCGCTGTGTCTCATGCGGATTCTGCCAACCGGTCTGCCCGGTATACGGGTTGACCAAACGGCCGGCTTTGAACGCCCGGGGTAAAATGCTGCTGCTCCAGGAGGTCATGGAAGGCCGATTCGAGCTGGACGAAGACCTGGTGGAAACACTGTTTCAATGCACCGGTTGTGCATCCTGCGAGACCAACTGCCCCTCGGGTGTGAATGTTCCAGAAGTCATCCAGGCTGCACGGCGGGACATGGTGGGTGTGGGCACATGCCATCCCGTTTTTGACGGAATGAATAAGGTTCTTAAAACCGCAGACAACATCTATAAAGAGAGCGAGCCGCCGGAATATCTGGAAGGCCGCAAGCTGAATCAATCGGCCGAATATATCTATTTTGCCGGTTGCGTGGGAGCCTTTCGGGAAGAAGAAGCCACCGAAAAAACACTGGACCTTCTCGACCACCTGAAGATCGACTATACGCTCATCCATGAGGTCTGCTGCGCGGGTGTCTTGGAGGAGGTCGGCTATTCGGCCAATACGGACAAGGCGTCACAAATCATCGCCCGGGTGAAAGCTGTTGGTGCGGAAACGATCATCACCGGGTGCCCTTACTGCTATCGGACCTTTACCCATCGTCCCCAGTATTCGGGCTTTGGCGAATCCGGAATCAAGGTGCTTCATACCGCCCAGTTCCTGCAAACGCATGACTTTGGTGTGACCAGCGATCTTAAGGTCACCTATCATGATCCCTGTGACCTTGGCCGCCATTGCGGAATATACCAGGAGCCGCGGGACACCATAAAAAAGATCGCCCCCGATTATGTGGAAATGAAACACCACCACGCCATGTCGCTCTGCTGCGGAGCCGGCGGCGGAGTCCGGGGGGCGTTTCCGGCAAACTCTTTGAATATGGCGCGGCGCCGTTTGGCCGAGGCCGAGGCGGCAGGAGCGGACGTGGTGCTCACGGAATGCAACTCCTGCGTGCACAATCTGTCCAACGCCAAGCTAAGAAGGCAGAACATCGAGATATTCACCACCTCCCAGTTCATCAGCCATCTGCTCGATGGCCGGGGCTGAATCGGCCTGAGGATCCCAACGATCTATAAGTATCGATTATGGTTATATATAATGGCCAAGTTGGATACTGGAATAGGCTTTGGAGGTGATCCGATTCGTGCGCGTGTGACTGTCTGAGTGCATTAGGGAGCGTTACATCGAACAGCATGAAGGTGCATCATTAGACCTTAGATGCTGTATTTTCCATGATGCTTTGTTTATTTCGAAACCCTGTTCGGTGTTACGCTCCCTTAAGCACGAGTTTCACCCGTCCGCGAATCGGATTATCTTCGAAGCCGAAATGGCTAAACTTGCGCTTTCTATATATCCAGATATTCTAAATTGCCTTATCGAAAAGATTTTAATCGCCAATCGGCACGGTAACCGGGCCGCCGGCGCCGTAAAAGTACGTCCCCCTTCCGGCATTTCCGCCGACTACTGCAATTTCAAAACAATCCGGAACCTCAACCACGGGAACGAGAACGTCCGGGTTTTCAAATATCCACCTCAATTCCGGATGCGCCGCATCCAAAGCTTTGGGCTCTTTGTTTAACATAAGGGTTTCAAACGGTAAGCGAGCGGCTTTGTACATGGCTTCCTGCAGGTTTTTCCGGGACCAGCCCGCCTTGTCGAACACCTGGGCGTGCTCGGGACAGATCAACATGAAATTGTGTTCCATTTCCTGCGTTCCGTATCGCGGATCCGAACGGCGCCCCAAGACCCAGTTTCCGGTGCTGAGCTGGGCCACATTCTTGGTGGCTGTGGCGTAAACCTCCACAAGCCGTTCCGGCACGGCGTTGGCGAAATCGTATAGCTCGCATAGTCCGTAGACAAAGTGAATCGTCACCGTACTCTCATCGAGTGAATACCCCTTGGATACATGGTATGGCTCCCAGGGACTCCGGGATTCATTCTCGGCAACACAGAGGCTGTATTTGGTGGGAGAACCGATGGTATCCATGTCGGAAATTCCCGGATAGGTATGTCCGACATTCATCATGATCAATCTCAAGGCTCGGCCCAGAACCGTATTCACGGCCGACGCGGCACCCGGTCCCAGTGCGCAGGTGCCCGAGTTTACTTTCAATGTTCTTGCCAGGGGGCCGTTTATGACCATGAGCGGAGCGTGAGGGCCGGTGGACATGGCTTTATTCCGCAGGTACATTTCAGGTTTTGCCAGGCACTTTATGGCTGCAATGAGCACCGGCATGTGCTCCGGCAGACAGCCGGCCATTACCGCATTGATGGCGATCTTTTCTACGGTCGCCTGCCCGAATCCGGGTTCCAGCACGACAACCGTTTCGTCCGGAGGCCGGCGGGTTCCCTGAAGCATGGCTTGGACGCTGCCGGGCGTGGGAGGCACCAGCGGAAATCCATCCCCCCAACCATATTCCAGAAACTTGCGGTTCATCAGCGCACAGGCATCCAGAAGATCCTGGCCGTCATATATAAGCTTCTCCTCGCGAACCTGAAACGCATCGTGCGGTGTCAATTCGCATCCCATGGGTCCGCAATCGATGCTGTCGGAAGATGCGGCGTATTCTTCCGGTTCGGATTCGCTGACTGCCCGGGTTAAACCCGCAGTGATCTGATCGAAGCTGTCGTCCACCATCTTCCGGATGCTGTCCCCGGACTGATTGGAAAACGGCAGGGGAACCACGGCCAGGGGCAGATTCTTTATCCCGAACGTCTTTGCACTTTGCCGGGCATCCTTGACAAAGGCCTGGGCAGTGAAAATAACGGTGGGAACGCCCTGCTTTTCGAGCTCCACCATATCGTGGGTACCCCACGACGTGCAGGAACCTCAGTCATTGGTGGTTCCCACAACCATGTCGCACGTTTGTGCAACCCGCTCTGCATCTCCCGGGGTCAGATGACGCATCATAAAGCCGACGGAACCGATATGCCGGCTGGTGGTGATGTCCGGAAACCGCTCCTTTAAAATTTCCTCGACACGGTCCAGGGCCGCGTCTCCCCCGCTTTTGATATTCCAGTAGAGACCGACGCGTTTCCCCGCAAAATCATTCGGGCGGGCAGCCGGTGGAATATGTTTTTCTTCAGCTTCAGCAACCGGATTTAAGACTTCGAGCTGTGGCATGATTGATCCTCCTTACAATGCGTTTATAATCGAATACCATGGATTTAAAATAATCGACAAGACAATTCTTAACTCTTGACAAGGGGGCAAGATCGAGTATGCTCCGCCCGATATGAACCTTCAAAGAACTCTCAGACGCGCCTATCTCTATTTGCCGTACGGTTTCAGCAGACTCACCGGCACCGGCCCATTCGGCCCCGACGGTGCTGAATATATCCACGGCGCCATTCAACCCGAAGGCAACCCGCTCAAATCCGCGCTTCTGAAACACCATGTGAAACAATTCCATGGGGCGTCCTGCTCCGTTGCAACCATTGTCTCGGTGGTCAATGCCTTGCGGAGCAGCCGAACCGACGATCCCGTCCCGATCACGCAAATGGATATTCTCGAAGCGGTAAGGACGGCCGACTGGAAAGAACGGATGCTTGACAAAAACTACAAGGGGAGGCGGGGGCTTCCGCTTCCCGTCCTTGGCGATGTGGTCAAAAGCAGTCTCGATGCATACGAAATCGAGTACAAAGCCGTTGAAACGGTTGCAGCCCGGAAAAATTCCGAGGAATCGAAAGGGATCAGGGATATTCTGTGGAAAAGGCTTTTCGATTTTGAAACAAGGGGAAACTGCCTCATCATCGCCCATTTCGACCAGGGAGCCTATCTTCCGGCCCTCAACGTGCCCCATATTTCACCGGTCGGCGGTTTTGATCCGAATACCGGCAACGTCGTCATCCTGGACGTGGATCCGGACGAGGAGAAGCCGTACAAAATCAGCTTCGATACATTCTACAAAGGACTCTTCAGCTACGGCCGTCGTATTTTAAGATCAGCCGGATTCGGCGGCGGGTATGTATTCGTAAAACTGCACGGATAAAAAGAAGGGCACAATTTCAGTATTCACGTTTTGCACCCCCAAGATACGGGAATACCGCATTCGCCCCCATCCATATGGGGACCGTGTCAATTCTATGGTGCGAAACTTGTGTTCTGTATATTCGGCAACCCGCGGATCGATTCCTCAAACTCCACAGGATCGCTTTGATCGGTGAGCATGTCCTTACCTTTATCAGCAATCCCGGTTCCGGAGTTGGGGACATTTTCCATAAAATCAATCCAGATCGGAAGGGCTGCCCGGGCACCGGTTTCTTTTTTTCCTATGGATTCACGGGTGTCTTTTCCCACCCAGACACCAACGGCAAATTTATCATCAAAACCCACGAAAAGAGCGTCCACGTTTTTGTTCGTGGTTCCGGTCTTGCCGTAAACTGTCCGGTTCAGGCTTAACGCCCTTCTGCCGGTGCCCTCCTTGACGACGGCCTCAAGCATGCTACGGATGTCGGACAAGGCGACGTGAGGAATCACGGTTTCCGCTTTACCGGCAGGCTCCTGTAAAGACATGGTTTCTTTGTCGATAATCCGGTCGACACATTCGGCTTCCACTCGTTTTCCGGTGGCAAGGGTCGTATAAGCCGAGACAAGCTCAAGCAATGTTGTCTCGGATGCTCCCAGGGCGGACGGATAGACCGGGTAGATTTTACTTTGAATTCCCAACCGTTTTGCCGTGTTTACCACATCCCGGATACCCACCTGTATTGCCAGGTTGACCGTGGCAGCGTTGAGAGACTTGGCAAGACCCTGTTTCAACGTTACCGGACCCCGATACCTCCCGCTATAATTCTTAGGTGTCCATGGCCTGGGATCTTCATCCGTCGTTAAGGTTACCGGCTTGTCCTGGATAACCGAGTTGTAGCGAAATCCTTCAAGAAGTGCTGTTAGATAGACAATCGGTTTAAACGCCGATCCGGGCTGACGCAGTGCCTGGGTGGCTCGGTTGAACTGACTTTTCTCATAATCGATTCCGCCGACAATGGCCCTGATCTTTCCTGTTTTGATTTCGATGGCGATAAGTGCCGCTTGAACATCTGTCGCCCCCCTTGATTCAAGATCGGCCACCCCTTTTTTGACGGCCTCTCTGGCTATTTGCTGCACTCTGTAATCGAGCGTGGAATAGATTGTAAGGCCACTGGTAAAGATTCGGTCTCCAAAGTTCTCCTTCAGCCTTTTGATACAATAATCCACAAAATACGGAGCTTTGGAAACTCTTCCGTGGAAAGTTGTCGGCAAAGGCTTTTTCACTGCCAGACTGTATTGATATTTATCAATAGCACCGGTTTCCAGCATGCGCTTTAACACAAATTGTCTTCGTTTCAGGCTTTTTCCCGGATTTTGGAAAGGAGAAAAAGCCGATGGCGCTTTGGGCAAGGCTGCCAACATCGCTCCTTCATCAAGCGTCAAACGATCAACCGCCTTTCCAAAGTATGCTTCGGCGGCCGCCTGTATGCCGTATGCCCTGGAACCGAAATACGCCTGATTCAAATAGAACTCCAGGATTTGATCTTTCGTAAACTTTTTTTCTATCTGAAGCGCGATTGCGATTTCTTTGGTTTTACGGACAATTGTTTTTTCAGGTTTCAAAAAAATCATCTTGGCAACCTGCTGCGTAATGGTGCTGGCCCCCTGCTTATAGCCACCGGCCTTGATATCCGCATAGAGGGCACCGATAATCCGTATCGGGTCAATGCCGCTGTGTTCAAAATAGCGGGCGTCCTCAATGGCGACAAAGGCCTTTTTTACATGTTCGGGCACTTTGCTGAGGGGGACCGGTGTGCGGCGTTGAAGGTAGAGCTCTGTTAAAAGGACGTTGTCGTAGGAATACAGCTTGGAAGATTTGTAGGGAGAGAAAGAATTCAGAGAATCGATGTCCGGCAGTGTGGATACAATCCAGTATGTATACCCCCCGGCGAGACCGATGAACAGGGTCAGCGAAATCAAGAAAAAGAAAAAAGCAAACCGCAGTCCCGGATAAATTCGCGGAATAATTTTTTTTAGAAATATATGGTTCGGATGCTTTCCAAAAACGGCCTGATTGAACCGGTGACTGTAAGCATTAGCGGCAAGAATTTTCTTTTTTCTACGCTGTGCAAGGATTTTCGAGGTTTTCGGAAAATTGTAATATCCGTACTTCGTCTTTATCCGTTTCAAAAGATCCTGAACCTTCAGGAAAACGGCTTCCGGATCCAGAGGACCGCCCATGCATTGGTGTTCTCTCAGGCCCGTTTTCGCCAGACGAGAAAAGTCGATGGGATCGCTGTGGAGGATCAAGACAAATTCGGGGAAACTCCCTGCAATGCCCTGAACAATCGATACATGGTCGTGAAAGCAGGTGTTGACGTCGACGATGGCCAGCGTGGACTCTCCGCGCTCCAACTTGGTGACCGCAGCATCCGGGTCTTCCACTATATCTGTTCGGATTCCGCAGACAGAAAGAGTTTTGGCGATAATCTGCCCCCGGACTTGATTTGTGGCGTATATGGCGACTTTTGCTTTCACGTTATACTTTAGACTCTTTACCCACCGTCGTCATAAAAGCACCTTTTGCCGTCGCAAGGAGGGGGTTTTTAGCTAGGACGATGTCTGAAACTTCCAGTGGAAGATCTACTTTTTGAAGTGCGGATGCGAATTTATCACGGCTCCCGGTGGCAAGAACCGATCCGCCACTTAAGATAATCGGAATCGCCTGTCGCAATTTCGGGACACTGTCGGACGTACTCAAGACTTGTTCCAGGCTTTCTGCCAATGTGGAAAAGAGGGAATCATAACAGGCATGGAGACCGTGCTCGATGTTGTTTTTCGGCTTGCTCGAAAGGTCCAGTTCTTTTTCCTTAATCGATTTGATTTTAAGGGGAGATTCGCCTACGGAACTGGCGACCATTTTGTCGATATAATCACCGCCCGTTAGGATGCTGTAAGTCACCACCGGAATGGATAGATATGCGCAACAGATATTGCACATCCCACCACCGATGCTGATACCGATGCCGGTGGTATGACCGTTGGTCAGTTCCGAAACGAGAACTGCCATTCCTTCATTGATCGGTTGGGGAGAATATCCCAGGTTCATGAGGTAGGTTTTGAAGATCGATTCATTGAAAACTGCATTTCCTGAGGAATCAATGGATTTACCCGGTACGCTGAACCACAAAGGTTTGTTTTCTTTTGCAGATGGCGGAATCAGCCGGTTTAATAAGGCATGAATAACATTAATTCCCTGGTCTTCCCCGAGATTCACCATACCGCTATCCATGGGGTGTTGGGTTCGTCCCCCCATCATGCCTGCAAATTCCTCTGCGTGGCGCCCGAGAATAAAAAGAGATCCATTTAAAGTCAGATACTGGATATCATTGCCGTTGAGAATTTCTTTTGTTTGCGGCTGCGACGGCACGGTAAAAAAGGCGTTTGACTCCATTTGGGCCGCTGCTTCTGAGCTGCCCTTTTTGTAAACAACAATGTTGGACGTTCCAATATCAAGACCGATGGTACCATGCTTAACTGCTACGGTTCTCCGGCGCTCAACCTTTTCGTTAAAATTGCTATAAAACATTGCATCACCCTTTCAGAGCGTTTTCGCTTGCAGAAGCCCTCAAAACTCTTCGGTTAACACATAAACAAATATGCCCTGGTGACTCTCACGTGCGATTATGCAATTTGCAGGCCAACACGCTGGCGCATTGATAAAATAACTACCGGATATATCCGGTAGTTATAAGCACCCCAAAGGGGCTGAGCCCCCTAACTGACTCTTTTTAGAAAAAACGGCAGGAACAGGATAAATCAGCTTTGATCCTGTTTGCTCGTCAAAAAATTGTCATTTGGGCTAAAATAATGACAGGAATGCCGATTTCAGTATCGAGTCCTGATTTCTGACACGGTGGTTTTCCGTAGAAGAAATTTGTGCATACCTCGGGATTGGCCGTGATAAGGTCTACATGCTCATTGAAAATACGTAAAATTGGGTCAATGAAAAAATATGGTACAA
>CAYSUA010000153.1:10882-11128 GCA_964433795.1 uncultured Desulfobacteraceae bacterium
TCGTTTTCACAAATTATTGAATAATTGGTCCACAATAAAAACAGGAGGTATACAAAATGGCACGTAAAAAGGTTTATGAAGATTTACAAGAGCGGATGAATAGACTGGAGAGCTCAGCCCTTTCGGAAGAGAGCGCGGAGGCCGAGTTGGGTAGCTATCAGACCGACCAACTGACTGAAAACACTGACGGGGTGTCAAAAAAACCGCTTGTTTCCTCGGATAGGAAAAGCGGAGCGGCTGCGCTGA
>CAYSUA010000154.1:0-11074 GCA_964433795.1 uncultured Desulfobacteraceae bacterium
AGCCGAAGAGGATTTACCACCCTCAATCCATTGAGATTACCGAGCCTGTCGATCACGCCCTTGGTATATGCTTCAGGCGCATAATTGAATTTCAGACTCCTCAATCGAACAGCAGTGACATGGTGGATTTCCTGAAGTTGTTTGACAACCTTTTCGATTCTGAAAAGGCATTCGACGGCATCCTTTTGCGATGCAATCACCACGTCAGTAATCTTAGGGTCATTTCCAATGTATGCAATTTCTTTCTCGGCTGCCTCGGGACTTATTTCGACCCGGGTTTCATGGACCCTGAAAATCGTTGCTGAACCGGTTGCAACAATGGAGTGGGGGATTCTTTGATCGTTCAGGGCGATGGACTGCAAATCAGCCAAAGCATTTTGATCGGTTTCCTTTTTTGGGGATCGCGTTGGTTTTCGAGACCCCATACATAACGTCTCATCCCCCACCCGGGCCATAAAGCGGGCATCCAAAGTACCTTCCGCATTGACCCGCACAATATCCATTCCTGCGACGTTCTCGGTAAACGCCTTGAAGTAATCGGGCGTGTAGGGGGTTCTGATCCAGATGAAATTCTCCTTTTCCTCATCCTTGTCAACGATCCATCCGCTTGAATGCCAGTCTATTTTCCCGATCGGGGTCGCTGTGCATATTCTCGGGATGGCACGGTCGGAGAGATGGGCCCGCAGATAACCGGCCGCATTCAACCCGCTTGAAAGCGGCGACCAGTATATGCTGTTTCCATGGATGGGGCTGCAAGGGATATAAATATAGTGAATCTCGGCGCCTGCCCCTCGGAGAAGGCTGAAAAGCCGTGTCAGTTCGGGACCTTCATCATTGCAGTCTTTGAGGAAGGGTGTTTGTATATACACCGCTATCCCGTTTTTAACGAGGTCGGAAATAATATCAAGGCTGTCCAGGGATATCTCATCCGGATGGATGAAATGAGTGGCGATCTCCAGGCGTTTGTCCCGCTGCTGCAGCTCAAGATTCTTGATCTTCAGATAATTGAGCCAAAAGTTGTTATTATCATAAAAAAGATGCGGATAATAAGAAATGGAACGGGTGGCCAGGCGAAGGGTCTTCACATGAGGGATTTCCTTCAGGCCGTCAACAGCGCAAATCATGTTGGCTTTGTTGAGAAATGGATCTCCTCCGGTAATCACAATCTCCTTGATACGAGGTGATTCACTCACATACTCGACAGCCTTTCTGATATCATCCTCCGTCGGATTCTGCTGGTTCCTGGAATCCTTGTGCTTCCTGAAGCAGAACCGGCAGTAAACCGGGCAGGTCATGTTCAATAGAAAGATCACCCGATTTTGGTACATCTGTTCCAAGAGTCCCTGGTGAAACTGTCCGATCCACGTATTTATTTGTCCCACCGGCTCCAGCTCTTGCACAAACGGAGCATATTGATAAGCAATGGGCTTTGAGATTCTCATCTGGCGGAGGGTGTGCATGGAGAGTCTCACCGGATAGGTTTCCAGAACCTCCTGCAAATGGTTTCGGTTCTTCTCGGACACGGTGATGTTGGCCAGCTTTTCGAGTTGGCTGACTGCTCGAACGGAAACGAACCGGTTGCCGGGTATGATCGTTTCGAGAAGGGATAGAACGAAAAGGTTGGGCAGAGGAATGCCGTTTGCCGCGATGGGTATACCGTTAGCGCTGTTTGTCTGTTTCAGATGTTCGATGACTTCTGCAAAAAAGCCTTTCAAATTGTCTTCATATCCGGCTGCGCTTAATAGCCTGCCGAGCCTGATTTCACCGCCGCCTTCCCCGACAATGCCGTAAAATGCCTTTCCAACCAGATATTCTTCAGCGAAATGTTCGAGAAAATCGGTAGCTTTGCGAACAAGCAGGGAAAGGGAGATTTCCGTTTTTTCTCTGGAGTTGACAAACTCCACCGGGTAGATGGTGTCTTGGTAATTCATATCATTCTCCTTCCAAAATAACTGTAGCACCCCTATTTTCTCAGAGTCAAGTGTTACCGGAATATGATTATTTCTATTGCAGAGTGATTTGTTTACAATCCCGCTATCCATTGGTATATAAATATCGGTGCAACTCGGTCCAATTTTCTTTATAGGATTTTCAAAGATAAATCACAAATAAGAAGGCGAATATTACAATGACTGAGATTAACGACTTTGAGGTTTGTGGTAGTCACCAGGAAATCGGCAGGGCCATCGGCCGGCAATTTGCTGATTCCATTCACAGTTTTTTTGACAACTATGATTCGCTTCAGAAAGAACTGTTGCCCTTTTATCATACCGCCTCCGGTCGGGAATATTACAATGCTTTTCTCAAGCTGCATCGAGCACACTTCCCGGAATACATGTCCGAGCTTGAGGGGATGGCTCGGGGCGCCGGCCGTCCCTTTGAGGAGATCTTCCTGGCCAACCTGAGAGGCGAGTTTAACGGGCTGATGAAACTGGAACCGCATCCTATCGACCTGGCCGATAAAAGTAGTAAGGGCTGCACGGATTGCCTGGTTCTGAATCCCGACAGGGCATTGATCGGCCACAATGAAGACGGATCAACCGCCGCTTCCGGCAAGATGATTGTCGTACATATCACCGTTGATAATGGTATCCGTGTCAGTGCGCTCTGCTACCCCGGCTTTCTCCCGGGCAATGCATTCGGTTATAACGAAGCCGGTATCCTGCACACAGTAAATCATGTGGCCCCTCGTCAAGTGCGAGTGGGCCTTGGACGACATTTTATTGCCCGTTCGCTCCTGGATGCCCGAACAATGGAGGACGGTATTCAGCGGGTTACAGCACCAGGGCAGGCCGCCGGATTCAATTTCAACATCGGATCGCTACGAGAACGACGTATCGTCGGTGTCGAAGTTTCTCCGGAACGCCATCACGTGCATGAGGTAGAGAACTATCGTCTGCACACCAACCATTATATCGAGCTGAATGATGTGGAACAAGAGATCACACCGTCCAGCAGAATAAGGTTATCGCGAGCCAGAACGCTATGCCGGAATACCCCGCCCAATGATGAAACAGACGTTCTTTCCTTGCTTAACGATCAAACCGATCGGGACTTCCCGATATACTGCGAGGCCCAGCCGCCAGAAATAAATGCAACGCTGTGCACAGCCCTTTTCGATCTTGACAGCCGTCACTTAAATATCTACTGGGGCCGACCGGTGAGAGATTCGGAAAAGTGCACACGCTTCTCTCTATAACCAGGCTCCCCAATCTGCTGCGGGATCAGAGAGCAATTGCCTAAACTTTCATTTAGGAATTCGAATCGGCTTCAAGTGTTTTCTGGATGATCGACCAAAACATGTTGACGCCGGTTTCTATGATGGCATCCGGAAAATCGTAATCCGGATTGTGCAAACCGGGGCCACCGACGCCGGTGCCGATTAAAAAAATGGCTCCGCCGCGACGACTTGCCCGGATCAACTCTCCAAAGTCCTCCCCTGCCGCAAGAGGAAAATCCATATCATGTACTTCGAGATCGTTTTCGGCGGCGGCCGCCCGGATAATCTCATTGCACAGCCTGCTGTTCACGGTAGCCGAGTATTTTTCGTCATAGGATATTTCATCGACATGCAATTTTTCGGAAGTTGCGATTTCGATTGAAAACGATTCAATTTCCTGTGAAAACCGATCAAGGACGTCGTCAGTATAGGCTCTCAGAGTGGCAATAATCTTTCCGTCGGCCGGCGATACACCATATGAAGGTTTCTCGCCGACCACAAGACCGACAATCGTAGCCATAGAAAATTCCGACGCAATCCGGTTGTTATTCTGCGAGCTATTGATCTTCCGTTCGATTTCTTTGGCGGCCGTCAATGGGGAAATACCCATTTCCGGCATGGAGGCATGCGCAGTTTTGCCATACAACCGTATTATGATCGTACGTACGGCTGACAGCATGGCACCTTCCCTAACCAGGATCCGGTGAGTTGGATGGCCGGTCATATTGTGGATCGCAAAGGTATAATCCGGCCTGATTTCGGCAAATCTTGGATCGCCAACAACGCCTCTGGCCCCCATGGCGTTTTCTTCGGCTGGCTGAAATAACAGGACAACCGCGCCTTTCGGTGGCTTGTTTTCCGCCAGCAACGGGGCCAAGCCCGCCGCCATGGCTATGTGGCCGTCATGCCCGCAGGCATGCGACACGCCTTTGATCCGTGGCCTGTAAGGAAAATCATTGATCTCATCGATGGGCAGGGCATCCATGTCGGCCCGTATCATTATCGTAGGGCCATCCTGAACACCCCGGTAAACGGCGGCAACGCCAAAACCCCCCAGATTGGTTATGATGTTATCCGGAGAATATGGTGAAAGAAAGCGGATGATTTGTTGCGCCGTGTTTTCCTCATGACAGGACAACTCCGGATGCCGATGCAACGCATGTCTCAGTTCGATCAATCGGGGCAGGAAGGCAAGTTTCATGGTTCCCCCACATGATAAAAGCGAATAATAAATGAAATTGCATTTTGGAAAAGTTGAATATGGTAAACATGTGCTTGCCTGTCAAGGAGTAACTATGGCGGTAGGAGAAGATGGCAAGGGTTTTGGCTTTGACAATCGCCTGCCGGCGGGTGTTGACGTTTGAGGAGGCGGGGGTTCCGGATAAGGAATAGAAGCGTTCAGAGTTCAGGGGTTTGGGTTCAAAGTTCAATGTTCTGAGCTTAAAGTAATGGAGTATAAGTTCGAGGTTGAAAGCTGAAAGTTGGTATATTCGGCTTTGAGCTTTCAGCTTTGAGCTGTCTTTTTTTATCCCACCACATAGGTTCCGGTACCCACGGCGATGAGAAGATCTTTTTCATTGTGAAGTTCCATTCTCGTTACCGACACTCTTCTACCGGATCGCATGATCGAACCGGATGCAATGAAATATCTACCCTGGCCCGGCCTGAGATAATCGATGCGTAGATCGATGGTTCCCATTCTTCTAAAACGTTTTTCAAATTTTTCAATGGGTTGATCGGGCATTTTTCCGATCAACCCGACGATGGCAATTAATCCACCGGTGGCATCCAAAACAGAAGATATGACGCCTCCATGCAAAACACTCCTCATGTAGTTGCCGATCAGTCTATCTTCCATCTTAAATTTTATGCGAACACTACCGAGTTCCAGGGATTCGATTTTCATTCCCAAGTCTTTGTTGAAAGGGATTTTTTCTTCATACATTATCCGTACAAATTCCAACAATTCTAAAACGTTAGACCGTTGCTCATTCATTTGTTGCTCCTGTATTGGCGTTATGGTCCGACCGGACCGGATGAGCAGGCTCAGGTAGAACCGCATGTATCGGTATTGATTTGCGTATCCGGCTCAATTTGCACTTCTTCTTGAAGATTTTTCTCTTCTGTTTTGAAAAAATTCCTAAAACCGGTAACGATCGGTTTTATGGATAATACAATCAGCACAACCGCGCCTGTGGTTTCCATCCATGCCGGAATGATTTCTGAAGCTTGCCTGACCGTTGCCTGGGCAGACACCCCGAACATGGAGTAGACTTGATCGACCAGCATGCCGAAAAGGACCGTACTAATTGCAATGGTGGTTAAATAGATGGCGGTAGCCCGCTTGCCCAGCACACCTACCAGAACGGTCAACGAAGTGATATTGGTGGCAGGGCCCGCAAGGAGAAAAACCAGGGCCGCACCCGGGCTGATTCCTTTCAGAATGAGCGCTGCCGCAATGGGAGTGGAGGCTGTGGCACAGATATACAGGGGAATGCCGACAGCCAGCATCACCAGCATGGCCGGGAATCCGGCTCCGAGATATTGACTGATAAAGTCATCGGGTATGAATGCGGTAATCATACCGGCTAAAACAAGGCCGATAAAAAACCATTTGGCAAGATCTTCCCAAAGTTCGGTAAACGAATAGCCGAGGCCTGCATATACTTTTTCCAAGAAACTGTGATGGGATCGATGGGCTTCAGGCTCACAATCTTCTCCATCGCAGCACCCATCCACCGGGCAGGAGAGGTTTGGGGCTGATGCTGATTTGTCGGCGGCTTTAAAACTTGAGAAATTTTCTAGAATTCCCGCAACTGCTGCGGTAATAAATGCAACCACTGGCCGCGCCACGGTAAGAATCGGATCCAATAGGGCATAGGTAACGGCAATGGAATCCACCCCGGATTCCGGTGTGGAGATCAGAAAAGCGGTTACAGCACCGTTGTTGGCCCCCTGTTTCTGCAGCGACACGGCTGCAGGCAATACCCCGCACGATCAGAGCGGAATGGGAATACCTAAAAATGCGGCCTTAAAAACGGATTTAAACCGTCCATGCCCCAGATGATGCGCCACCGTGTCTGGGTTTAAAAAGACTTTCAAAAAGCCGCTGAACAGAAGACCGAAAAGCATATAAACGGACGTCTCCTGAAGCAGGTGCCATATTTTTTGAATGATGGTGTGAACAAAGCTCATTTATTTATTCGATCTCCTATTCTTTGATATGTTCGAGTCCCACTTTCAGCAGCTCGGCAATATGGTTGTCATCCAGTGAATAATAAAGGATCTGACCATCCCGACGGTTTTTGATGAGAGACAATTCCCTCAACCGCCTGAGTTGATGAGAGACTGCAGATTCACTTAAACAGAGGTAACTTGCCAGGTCACATACGCACATTTCTCCTTCGCAAAGCGCCAGAACAATCTTTAAGCGTGTCGGATCACCGAGAGCCTTATAAATCAGCGACAATTGCTGCAATGTTCTGTCAGGCAATTTCGATCGATTTGCCTGTGCTACCCGTTCCAGATGGACGACCCGGACCTGACACGAGTCCTCATCGATTATTTTTTTATCCGGCTCCATTATATTTTCCAGCATATTTGAATATCTGTTCAGATATAATATTGACTGTAGCGCTTTTTGTCAATATTCTTTATAACGGTTTGTGAATGCCTGAATTTTTAACCGCAGATATCCGCTGATAATTTTGTACGGGCGGCTAATTTATAGTGAGGAAAATGGAAAATCTGATTATCATTATTATTGTCGGTCTGGCTGTCTTTTATATGGTGAGAGTAATCCTTAAAAGTGTCCGAAAGGACACTTCAACCTCCTGCGGATGCGGATCTTCTACCTGTGGAAAAGATACGGATCCTGAAATATTAGACGGTCCCTAAATCGACCTTCGCCTGAATAACGTCTGCCAGCACACGTGCGTCGCTAAGATCCTGGGTGCGCCATACCGTTTTTATCAACCTGTCTTGCTCGGCGCCGTCCAATACCCCTTCACAACAGGCGCGTACTTTTCCTTCGAGTTCTTCATCCGTTAACGGGTGATCCGGTCCTCCCCGATACCGTTCATCGGCAGATCCGGTAACACTCCGCCCGTCGGTCAAATCGATCGTGATCCTAGATCTCATTATGTCGAATCCGAGCTTTTCAATTTCAGGATCATGCTGCGTTTTAATTTTTCGCTGCATGGCCTGCATGGCCTCGGACCCGACAAATTCGTCACTGAACTCTATCTTTCCGGCTTTCCGGTTCAAAGCGATCATGGCCAACTCAGCCGGGAGGGAAAATTTCGCCTGCAGATGATTTTCTGCAATCGGGTAGCGAATTGGATTCAGAATGTTGCTTGCAGCGTAAAGCGTCATGCGCTCAATCTGTTCGGGTTTTATGTCATTCTCGGTAACCAGTTTTAACATGAGATCCATGGAAGGGTGCGTCAACACACCGCAAGGGTAGGGTTTGATGCTCACGCCCGGATCGACAATGGTCCAGGTTTTTCCGAAGCCCTGTTCGATCTTCTTTTCACTGATGCCGCCGCCTTGGGCTGCGAAAAAACCCCAAGGGCCATCCAAAGCCTCCGGATCTGCGGTAAAGCCTTTGGAGGCAAGGAACGCTGCGATCACACCATTTTCAGACGCACGTCCCACATGCAACGGTTTGGTCATGGTTCCAAAATTAATTCGAATACCGGCCGCCAGGCTTGCCGCAATGCCGAACCCCCAGCGGAGTCGCTCACCGGTCAAACCCATTATCTTGGCGGCTGCTGCAAAAGAGCCGAAGGTCCCGACGGTTCCCGAAGAATGCATTCCCCCTTTGTAATGCTGGGGGAACATCCACTCGGAGATCTTACACTCCACTTCAAAACCGGTGAGAAATCCCAATAAGAAATCTTTGCCGCTGACACCGCCGACTTTCTGGGTTACAACCAGTGAACCCGATAGGGGCGGAATGGTCGGATGGGTGAGCAGTCCGTAAACATGATCCGGATCTAAACTGACCTGACTGTCATCCCAATCATGTGCATGGCCCGATGTCCCTAAGACTCTAGCTGCCATGGCTGCCGGCACTTTAACATCGCCGCACCCGAGCAAACGGGCTTCCGCGTTGCCGCCCTGTTCACGAGTGTCTTCAGCCAATATCCGTACAGAGTGTTCGTCCGATCCGGAAACGAAAAGGCCCAGACCGTCGAGTACACAGCGCGTACCGATACGTATGGCGTCGCCGGGGATATCTTCGTATTGAACGGTTTCGACAAATTCAGCTGCGGCTGCCGTCACCGCCATTTTTTCAGGTACCTTTGCATATGGATTGTTCAGCATAGTGTAATCTCCGTTATGATAAATGTTTTGGCCTCAAATAATTTAGCAACCCTCCCTTTTCTATCAGTTCCTTTTCTCTGGGAGAGAAATTGCACTGTGTGATAAAAGAAGAATCTTTGGTCCTGTTGAAAACCTCAATGATGTTGTTCTCGATTTGCCCCTTTACATTTTCCAGTGCGAGCAAATCTCCTTTATCGATTTTATTGTAGTCTTCCGGATCCTGAAAAACCAGGGGGACCACACCGAAGTTGATCAAATTCCGACGGTATATTCTGGCAAAAGATTTTGCAATAATCAGTTTCATTCCGATGGACATGGGAACCATTACGGCGTGCTCCCGACTTGAGCCCTGCCCGAAATTTTCGCCGGCTACAACGGCCCATTGTTCAGGCAACATGTCGACACGTGCTGCAAAGTCGGGATCGATCCGATTAAATACATACGGTACGGACGCCGGAATATTTGAGCGTAAGGAGAGCATATGGGCGCCGCCCGGCAGGATGTGATCGGTAGTGATGTCATCTCCGATCACCAGTTCTACAGTGTTATTCATCCGGTCCGGCAGCGGCGTTCCCAAAGGCATGGGCTTGATGTTGGGCCCTTTTGTAATTGGTATGTCTTCCTTATTGGCTGCAGGTGGGATAAACATATCCGGGTGAACCGGAAACGCTTCCGGCAGGGAAATGGAGGGATAATCCCCCAGCTCTCTCGGATCGGTGATACAACCGGATAATGCGGAAGCGGCAGCGGTCTCGGGACTGGCCAAATAGACGTTTGCATCCAGTGTTCCGGATCGCCCTTTAAAATTCCGATTGTGTGTCCTCAAAGAAAGACCGCCGGATTCAGGCGATTGTCCAATGCCGTTGCAGGGGCCGCAAGTATTTTCCAGAACTCTTACGCCGGCGTTAATGAGTGTCTTTAGCGTACCGGTTTCAGTTATTTTGGATAGTGTCCGCCGGGAACCCGGCGAAACAATCAAGCTCACATCCGTATGGACTGTTTTCCCCTTTAAAATGTGGGCAGCGATGGCCAGATCTTTAAAGGAAGAATTGGTGCAGCTTCCGATGGCCACCTGTGTGACGGGAATTCCCTCAAGCTCAGAAACCTTTTTCACAAGGTCCGGGCTGTGGGGCATGGCAACCATCGGTTCGATGGAAGATAGATCGATGGTCAGAATTTCATCATATTCGGCGTTTTCATCGGCATTCAATTCCTGCCAGTCTTTTTCCCGGCCAAAGCTTTTTAAGAACCGGTAGGTTTGACGGTCACTGGGAAACAGGGAACTCGTAGCCCCCATCTCGGTCCCCATATTGCAGATAGTGGCTCGATCAAAAACGGAAAGTGTGGATACGCCGGGTCCGAAAAATTCGAAAACTTTCCCAATCCCGCCTTTTGCCGATACGGTTTTCAGCAAGTAAAGGATAACATCCTTGCCGGCGGACCAGGCCGGTAGCGCTCCCTCTAATCCGACACCGACGATTTTCGGCGATTTCAAAAAGAAGGGTTCGCCGGCCATAACCGCCGCCGCATCAAGGCCCCCGGCTCCGAGACCGAGCATGCCGACGCCGCCTGCCATGGGGGTGTGACTGTCCGAGCCGAAAAGGATTTGACCGGGGTTGGCAAAGTTTTCCAGATGGACTTGATGACAGATGCCGTTTCCGAGTTTGGAAAAAACCGATCCGAGTTTTCCGGCCATCCCCTTTAAATAGCGATGGTCGTCGGCATTTTGATATCCGACCAGCAGGGTATTGTGATCGAGGTAGGTGACCGTAAAAGGTTTGATGCGTTGAACCCCGATTGCCTCCAACTGCAAGTAAACCGGTGTTCCCGTACCGTCGTGAATCAACACCTGATCCGGAATAATCGACAACTCCTCGTCTTCGAAATTCAATCCATGGGATCGACAGATTTTCTGAAAAACGTTCAGCTTCATGTTTTGACCTCAGCGCATTCTCTTAAAAGCGCTTCACAACGATCCGTGTTGAAAATCCCGCAGGGGCAGGGTTGAGCAAGAAGGTGGGCGCCTTCCTCCGGTGTCATGCTTCCGGCCTTGACTTTTTTAATGATGGATTCGGTGAGCTTTGACGACACCATTCCATGTCCGCACATGGTTGTCATTTCGAGTGTCTGATCTTCTGGCAGAAGGGCCTTCTTGCCGTGTATTCCCAGAGACAGAAAGGCGGTATGCGGCTTTAAGTCCACTGCTTCGGCCATTTTCACGATTTCGTCGATCAAGCCGCTCACTACGATGGATATTCCGATATCGGCCGCCTTCAGTTTTTCCAATGCAGCTTTTATGGATGCCTTATCGGAGAAGCAGCAGGCGACCCCATAGGCTGTGTCCAGAGTCTCCTTATAGGCGTTCAGGTCGAGACCCGCCTTGTAGCTCTTACCCGAATGACTGGAGCCGAAATTGACCGGTTTTTCAGAGAACATGATATCGAGTATTTGTCTCAACTTGGGACCGCAGCCTTCCCGATTGACCCAGCGGGAGGTTCTGGCATACATGGTGTAATCATTCTGCAG
>CAYSUA010000155.1:0-11032 GCA_964433795.1 uncultured Desulfobacteraceae bacterium
CTCTCCAGATCTTCGATCAGATTTAAAATATAACCGTTAGAAGTCGTGGCCCAATAATCCGATTCGTTTCCGGCCGGATCGATTGCTATGACACGATCTCCATCGTGTGATGCATTCATTAGCTGCCCGATGAAATCGATTCGTCCCTTTTTCATTGCATCGGCATATTGTTTCGCTCGCTCCATTTCCGCCAATCCAAACAAGACAACTCCACGAATGGGATACAAGCCATCCGGTGGAGGGTTGTGTTGGCTGAAAAAGATATCTAAATCTTCTTCCGGGAGCAGTGCTAGCAGTTCATTCTGTGTCGCTTTTTCCGGTAAATGAAGTAATATTTTATATATCCAACTGAGTGGTACGTTCAACGTTTGCATATTCACATCACGAAGATGATGCAGTACCGATGCGTATTGCGGGAAAAACTTTTTGATCAGGAGGAAGCCGATACGATAGCAACTGATCCGGTGATTGAAAAGATCTCTGGCTTTACCGCTTTTTTGCGCCTGCACCCCGGAGTTGCAAACAGCGAGCACATAGTCTTCAGGAAAAGGCACAATATCCAGAATGCTGAAATCAAAGAAAGTGACTTTAACGACTTTGCCTTTCTGTCCGAACTTGACCGCAGCATGGTCGGCGGCGCCCCCCCTGGTTCCGACAAACCATTCTCCCTCGCCGCACAGATCCACAAGCTGGGCGGGAAAAGTATCGAGTCGATTAATCGTTACGGTCGCCTCGGCAGCACCCACCACCAGAGAAGATGACGAACTCAAGCCTGCAGCCATGGGGATATTTCCGCTCACTACCAAGTCCATTCCCAAGAGTTTATGGGTGTGGAACTTTTTTTGAAGGCGCAAGACTGCCGCTTTTATATATTGAGACCAGTCCCCCCCATAAGTATGAACCATTTCGGATACTTTCTCACTGTTTATGAGAGAGAGCCAGTCACCCCAGGGGAGCTCGGATACCAGTTCACCGATGGAGAACTGACGATCCGGAAACTGTTGGGGATCAACACTGAAAAGCCGAACCTGGTCATCTTCACGAGGCTTGACGGCCATGAGGGTTTCGTATCCGATGGTCATCAGGTTGCACGTCCCACCCTGGGCATCGATGTGGCGGCCCATGACATTGACACGGCCCGGAGACCTTACAATAAAGACTTTTTCATTACTACCCACTACTTCAGCAGTATGTTTTATTAACGAGATGAGTGCCTGAATCCGTTCGGAGATAACTTCTGGCGCTTCGCTGTATAATGATGATAGTTCGTCCCATACCTTCTCTGCAGCCGACCTACCTTGTTGTTCCATACCTTCCAATAGCTTCAGCCAATCGGAGACGGTCTGATAGGATACGGCTGGGAGGATTTCTTCGAGCGACGATTTTTCGCTTTTTGACTGAATGCGGGCTTCGACTTCCAGCAGTTCGGCAGGGTCGTTAAAGCTCAAAACGTCCCCGGGGTCTTTGACCGAGAGATTTGCCAGCCGATAACGGTGGGTTCCTTGTTCCATGCTATTGGCCAGTATCGTCACCATATCGGATAAGTATTCTTCCTGCTGAGCGTTGTTTATGTCGAGTTTGGATAATGCGTATCGAAGGGCTGATGTTTTAACCAGGTAGACGCTGGTGTTGAGCAACGGTGTTTCTTCGATTTCATCCGGATGCTTGGTGACTGCATTTCCTGCTTCATCCATAAATTCAAATCGCGTCATTTCTTCCGGAATCAGGTGTTGGATATCCCCGTGTGTCAGGTCCCGGTTCTCCATGGCCAATGCCTGCCAAAGGGCGCCGAATGCTTTTTCATATTTGTCATCTCCTGGAGCGGTCCCTGTTCGGGTAAATCCTTCCCGGATGATCTGCAAGAGGTCTTTGCGTGGGGGAATGGTTCCTTTGGTTGCCATTTCCCACAACCTCCTATAAACCCGGCGTTGGCAGACATCTACGGCCTCAATGACACCCAGGGGACGACCTTTTTTGCTGATTACGATACGCCCCTGATTCGATTCCTTTCGATTCGGAACGGATAAAAGGGCCATATCGCAATGTTGACTGAAATAAAGATCGAAAAATTGCTCCAAGATAGTGGATTTGATAATTCGATCGCCGGCAACAAGAAGAACGTCTTGTTCGCTTTCCAATCCTTCGAGGGCCTTCAGACCCATCTGGGCGGCATGGGCCGTGCCGAGCTGCTCGGCCTGGTAGGCAAACATCACGTTGTCGTATTCGGTACCGACGGTTTTCAGAACATCGTCGGCAAAGGCGCCCACAACAAGAATATGCTGCCGGACGCCGCAAGCGTTATATGTATCTATAGCCCGGTTGATGGCTGGTTTCCCGTCGATGGGAAAGCAGACCTTATTGCGATTAATTGAACCCATTCGGGTTCCTTTTCCTGCCGCCAAAATAATTGAGTATCGTGGCGCCCGACTGCTCATATATCGACTCCCCTCTTTACATCCCCGTCACTTTAACCGGTTTCCCCGTGGCTGCCGACGCTTCAATGGCCAGGACAACCTCCATTGAATCGCAGGCATCCAGGACATCGGAAAGGATGGGAGTGTTGTTCAAGATTCCATCAGTAAGGTTGTCGATTTCCTGCTGAAACGGGTGGTGGCCGACAGCACCTGAGTTGGGTGTGGAAGTTGGAATGGTGACAAAATCGTTCTGTTCGGGAAACAGCTTTTTCGAATAGATGCGGTTGTCTCGGATGGCCCCTTCGGTGCCCAGAAGATCGATATTAAACTGATACGGAAAGCACAATCCGTCCAGGGATGTGGACAGTTTCCCCACACTGCCGTCTTTAAATTTTACGGAAGCCACCAGGGTCGTGTCGTAGTCGAAGTCGGGTCTTGTGCGGCACCGGTATGCAAAGACCTCGTCGGCTTCTTTTCCGGTCAAAAAGCGCAGGATATCGGCGGTATGGCATCCGCCTGTTATCATGGCCCCTCCGGCGAACTCCTTTTTCCGGATCCAGTTGTAACTGGAAAATGTTTTTTGTATGCCGTGCCAATAATCGGCTTCCGCATAATATATGTCTCCGATGGCGTTCTGATCGAGCAAGGCTTTCAGATTGTTTACCATGGGATGCCAGCGGAGAACGAAGCTGACCACAGACCGTGTTTCCGCTTTTTTTGCGGCTTGTCGAAGTTTTTGAAGCTCTTCATAATCGATGGCTGTGGGCTTTTCCAGGATGAGATGCTTTTTTGCTTCAAAAGCCAGAATCGCCTCCCGGGCATGAAGGTAATTGGGCATACAGATGGACACAATGTCCATTGCTTCATCGGAGATCATCTCCTCATATGTTTCATAGACGGTGGCTTCATTACCGTAATGAGCGGCAAGCTTGTGAGCGCTTTCTGAAGAACGGCTGCAGATCGCCTTTAAAAAAAGGTGGGGATTGTTTTCGATGGCGTTGGCATGTTCATAGGCCACTTGACCCGCTCCCCGGATTCCAACACCGATTCGCTCTTTGTCATTGCTCATTTGATTCGCTTCCCTCCCCATTTTTCAATGAACCGTATCAGGATCTCCGCCGCAGTCACCATGTCCTGCAGGTCGATTTTTTCTGAAGCGGTGTGGGCATCTTCGATTCTTCCCGGTCCGAAAACAATTGTCGGCATCCCGCCGATTTTTGCAAACAACCGTCCATCGCAACTGACATTCCAGCCGGTGATGTCATTTTGAATTCCGGTTTCCTGGATGGCTGTATGGAAGGTTTGCACCAGGGGATGATCCACCGGTGTTTCGAAGCTGTCATTGTGGAGCTTTGGAAATGTCAGACGGTACCGCGCCTGCAATTCTTTGCTGCCCTTTTGCTTGATGCAGCGAACGACATCCTCCTTTACTTGCTCCATGGGACGGTTGGGCAAAAAACCGATACCGCCTTCCATAACTGCAGAACCTGCGACAATGGAAGGGAATTCCCCTGCCTGAAGAATTCCGATGTTCACCTGAGAAGGCAGTGTGTAATGTGCAAAGAGCGGTTGACTCTCCTTGTCCCGGATCAACTCTTGTTCGTATTCGTACAGGATGTCGATGGTTTCCCGGGCCAGGTCGATGGCGTTGATGCCTTCTTCTTTGCGGCCCATGTGGGCGGGTCTGCCCTCAAACTCGAAACGGAACCAGATGGCCCCGCGATTGGCGGGATGGATTACGAGATCCGTCGGCTCGAGCACCACCACCCCATCGGCCGTGCTTCCCTGCCGGATGCGGGCGAGGCTTCCGTTTCCGCCTGTCTCCTCCTCAATGACCATCTGATAGATCACATCACCGGCAGGTGCAATCCCGAGTTCCTGCAAGGCGCAGGCGGTCAGATACATGACCGCCACACATCCCTTGGCATCGCATGCCCCCCGCCCAAAAATCCGGTCTCCATCAATTTTTGGATGAAACGCATCCGGCCATTGATGGGGGGGGACCACATCCACGTGACTGTTGATGAGGACACTTCGACCCGCTTCTTTCCCTTCAACGCAAACTTCTATGTTGTCACGACCTTTGTATTCCTGATCTTTATCCGAATGGGCATATTCAGGATCTGATTTTATGTTTTCGGGAATTGGGTGGCGTTGGGCATTGAAACCCGCCTCTTCCCATTTTTGGGCGAGATATGTTTGAACTTCTGCTTCATTACCGGAGGTGCTCGGATATTTAATCATTTCCACGAGCAAGTCTTTTGCCTGTGGTGCAAGATTTGTAAGTACGTTGCGAAGTTGTTTTTTGTCGATGGGAGCAGTCATTGAAAAATCCTTATGCTAAAAGAGATTTTTGAAGATCCTTCCTTCCTTCATCACCAAGACCACCTTTTCCTGCGCATCCTGAAAAATGCTGATATTTTCCAGGGGATTTCCGTCCACAACGATTAGGTCTGCCAGTTTGCCCGGTTCAATGGTTCCGAAGCGATCCGACATTTCGAACAACTCGGCATTGGTTCGGGTTGCGGATACGATGACCTCCATGGGGGACATGACTTCCGCCTTGATGGAAAACTCTCGGACCTTCATTTCTTGATAGGGGCCGATGATATCCGTACCGGATCCGATTTTAACACCCGCTCTGTACGCCGCCTCCAGAGCTGCCAGTCCGATTTCAGTCACCCACTTCAGCTTTTCAAGTATAAACGGACCAACCCCTTCCTTCTGCCCGTATTCCGCCAATACGTCATAGGTGCTGCAGGTGGGAACCAGATAGGCACCCTGTTTGGCCATCAGTTTCGCTGTTTCTTCACTCATGAGGTTACCGTGTTCGATGCTTTTTACCCCTGCTTTCAGGCAGTTTCTGATGGCCGGATCGGTATAGCAATGGGCCATCACATAGGTACCGGCCGCTTCAGCCACCTGGACCGCAGCTTTAAGTTCATCCACCTCATACTGCCATTGCCCCGGTTTATCCGAAGGAGAAGCCACCCCACCGTCCGCCATCACCTTGATTTGGTCGGCCCCCCGCCTCAGCGCCTCCCGGGCGGATTTGCGTATCTCATCCGGACCGTCGCAGATTTCCGGATATATGCCGATACTGTTCCTCGGCTGGTTTTCTTCCTTTGCAATACCCCGCTTATCTCCGTGCCCACCGGTCTGGGTGAGCATGTTTACACTCAATAGCAGCCGGGGTCCTGCAATTAATCCCTGATTGATCGCCTGTCTGAATCCCCAATCGAGTCCGCCGGCATCGCGAAGGGTTGTGAATCCCAAAGAGAGATCGGTTTCAAGATTCTGCGTCGCCCGATGGACGTAGACCGCAGGGGGCAGGGCGGCGGTTCGGGCGTGATCGATTTCAATGTTGCCCGCATGAACGTGGGCGTCGATAAGGCCCGGCATGAGGGTTCTGCCTTTCAAGTCGAATTGCCGGGCTTTTGTTGAAGACAGGCTTTGACCTTTGGGAAGTATGTCTTTTATTGACCGGTCTTCCACCACCACGGTGGCATCTTCAAGCGGTTCTCCACCGTTGCCGTCAATAAGGAATGCATTTTCAAAGACTGTTCGATTGGACATGGGGTGTTCTCCTTGGCTCCGGCTTTGTCGGTTTAGGATCTACCAAATGGTCGAACCGCCGTCCACCAGCAGGTTCTGACCGGTTATGAAATTGGACGCATCGCTGGCCAAAAATATGGCCGCCCCGATATGATCTTCCGGCTCTCCCATTCGATGCAAGGGTATGGAATCGATCCGGGCCTGCAAATCGTCAGGATTTTCCTCAAAATGTTTTTTATTAATGTCGGTAAATGTCGGGCCCGGTCCCAGGGCGTTCACATAGATCCCGTGTTTTGCCCATTCGATAGCAAGCGCTCTGGTCAATTGAGCGGCGCCGGCTTTGGATGTCGCATATATCGAGCGTCCCGGCATGACGACCTCAGACACATTGGATGTGACATTGATGATCTTTCCTTTTTTTCTCTTGATCATTTCTCTGCCCACCACCTGGCAGCAGAAGAACATGCCCTTTAGGTTGGTAGCGAAAATAACATCCCATTCTTTTTCCGTGAAATCTTCAGGAGGCGTTCTGGCTATGACGCCTGCATTATTGACCAGAATATCGATTTTTCCGAATTCATCCATGACCTTGGCTACCATGCTGTCCACCGATGGTCTGTCACTGACATCCGTGGCAATGGCCTTCACCTTCAATCCTTCGTTTGCCAGGTTTTCAGCGGCTTTCCGGCCCTCTGTTTCCCTTCTGTTTATTATGATGACCGTAGCTCCGGCTTCGGCATATCCCTTAGATATGGCAAGCCCGATACCCTGATTACCTCCTGTGACAATTGCGATTTTTCCGTCCAAGCTGAAAAGATTCATGTACGCCTCCTTTTATGATTGAGGAATTGTGATGGTTGAATTGCGGGCATTTCTGAATGGACACTACCTATAAGATTTAAGTATCGAAATCAACCGGATTATATGTCTGTTTCTTCATCTTTTTCCATTCAACATTCGATGTTGAACGTTCGATGTTCGATGTTCATTTTTTCAGTTCTTCCGCACAAAAGCAAGTTTGTGATTATAAGGCTTCGCCCCAATTAAAAAACAACATTCCAGTATTCCATGATTGGGTCAAGAACTCCGGCTATAAAAAACATCCTATATTTTCATTGCGTTGTAGAAATTCCGAGACGTTTAATATTGTCTTGACACACAAAACGCTTTGGGTCATAAATAATGGCCGTTGGCGTAATTCCCGTCCGTTAGTTCGGTGAATCCGCAAGATTATAAATTAGGTGTAATTGTACTGATACGTTTATGCCTTTAATCTCAAGGCTTGACATAAGCAGCATAGATCATCATTCCATTCGAGGGCGCGAAAGCACCTCATAACAAAAGGAGGACTTTATGCGGATAAAAACATTAGTGTTGGTATTATTATTGTCGGTTGTTTTGGTATTGCCGGCGGGGGCAAAAACTCTCAGGTATGCCTTCCAGGGCGATATCAAATCCTTTGATCCCTATGCCCTGAACGAAACGTTCACACTGGGGTTTTTGAACAACGTGTTTGAAGGACTGATTTGGCGAGATTCCAATCTCCAGATTAAGCCGTCTTTGGCCACAAAATGGGAAGTGATGGAACCGACCCGCTGGCGGTTTTACCTGCGCAAAGGGGTAAAATTTCATGACGGCACACCGTTTACGGCAGACGACGTGCTCTTTTCAGCGGATCGGGTCCGTGCAAAAGGTTCGGACTTAAAGACGAGACTTTCCGATAAAACCAAGGTGGTCAAAGTGGATGACTATACCGTGGATTTCATCACGGCGTCGCCGAATCCGATTATATCCGCGGAGTGGGCAACCTGGTACATCATGTCTAAAAAATGGGCTGAAAAGAACAACGCGGTATCTCCCGAATCCGTCACTGCCGGAGAGGAAAGTTACGCCACCCGTCATGCCAACGGCACCGGCCCCTTCAAGCTGGTGAGCCACGAAGTCGGTGTCAAAACCGTGTGTGAGCCCAATTCGGGCTGGTGGAATAAAGCGACCCATAATATCACAAAAGTCGTTTTCACCCAGATCTCAAACGACGCAACCCGTGTGGCGGCATTGCTGTCCGGGCAGGTGGATATGGCTTATCCCATCCCGGTACAGGACATGAAGCGTGTAGACGGAGATGCGAATAGCAGCATGCTGGTAGGTCCGGAACTGCGCACCATCTTTCTGGGAATGGATCAGTTCCGTGATGAGCTGTTGCACTCCAGTGTCAAAGGCAAAAACCCCTTTAAAGACAAACGTGTCCGTCAGGCCTTTTTTCAGGCCATCGATATCAATGCCATTCATAAGAAGGTGATGCGTGGATTGTCGGAACCTTCCGCCATGATGATCGCAGCCGGGATTCATGGCGGCGGCAACTCGAAGTTCAAGCGGCTTGAATACGATCCGGCAGGCGCAAAGAAGCTTCTGGCTGAAGCCGGTTATGCCGACGGATTTGAAGTGGGCATGGACTGCCCCAACAACCGCTACGTCAATGATGAACAGATCTGTACGGCCGCGGTTTCCATGCTGGCAAAGGTGGGGATCAAAGTGAACCTGCTGGCACAGCCCAAAGCCAAATACTTTGCGAAAGTATTGAACCCGAAGCTCGATACCAGCTTCTACCTGCTGGGCTGGACCCCGGGAAGCTTCGATTCATGGAATCCGCTTCATAACTTGCACGGCTGCCCGTCGGATGCCGGCAGGGGCAAATTCAACCTGGGTGGTTATTGCAATCCCGAAGTCGATAAATTAACAGATAAAATCTTGGGTGAAACCGATCAGGCCAAACGGGATGCCATGATCGAACAGGCATGGACCATGACCATCGGCGACGTCGCTCATATCCCCCTGCATCAACAGGCAGTGGCATGGGGGGTTCGGAGTAATGTGGATCTCAAGCAACGTCCGGACAACCAGTTCGACTGGCGTCATGTAACCATCAAGTAGCAGGAGTCATAGGAAAGTGATCTAGCAAGCCCGGAATTCGGCGTGAGTGGAGCTGAATTCCGGGCTTTTTCCGTCAAAACACAAAATCGTTTGAATAATTCACAATTGGTTTAGTTTAGCCACAAAGACACGAAGACACCAAGATTATAATATATTTGTTTTATCCGTATCTTTAAGCGATGGATTCTTCTCTATTTAATAACGTTTTTAATAAATATCATTTCTTTGTGCCTTAGTGGCTTAGTGGCTGGACTGTTTCAATACTTCTAATTTCAGAAAATCGATATATAACTAAAAAATGATCGCTTTAATCATCCGTCGCTTTATCCAATCGTTTTTCGTCATGCTGGCCGTGGCCATGGTTTCTTTCCTGTTGTTCCGTTATGTGGGCGATCCCATTTCTCAAATGGTGGGTATGGAAACGAGTATCGCCGACCGGGAGCAGTTGAGGGAAGAACTTGGACTGAACGATCCGGTCATTGTGCAGTTTGCAAGCTTTGCCTTCAACACCATGCGGGGACAATTCGGAATCTCCTTTCAGCTCGGCCGTCCCGTAAACGAACTGTTTATCGAACGGCTGCCGGCCACGCTGGAATTGAGTATCGTTGCCGCTTTTTTTTCACTGCTTGTAGGGGTCCCCATGGGGGTTTACACCGGACTGCACCCGGATAGAGGGTTGAGCAAGATTTTTCAGGCCGTCTCCCTTATTGGGATTTCGTTGCCCACCTTTTTGATCGGAATCCTGTTGATTCTGTTTTTCGGGGTCCTGTTGCGGTGGCTCCCCACATTCGGCCGGGGAGAGGTCATCGATCTGGTCTGGTGGAACACGGGCCTGCTTACGGTAAGCGGTTTAAAGGCCATTATTATGCCGGCATTTACCCTGGGCATGTTCCAGATGACTTTGATCATGCGTCTGGTTCGTTCGGAAATGCTGGACCGATTATGTCAAGTTTGCCCGAGCGCGCGGGCTGACCAATCGTGCGGTTCATTTCAGCCATGCGTTAAAAAATACGCTGGTTCCGGTCATTACCATCACCGGGCTTCAACTCGGTTCGCTGATTGCCTTTGCGATTATCACCGAAACCGTGTTTCAATGGCCGGGGATGGGACTGCTGTTTCTTCAGTCGATTCAATTTGCCGACATTCCGGTGATGTCCACCTATCTCATCCTGGTTGCGTTTTTCTTCGTTATCATCAATTTGATCGTGGATATCCTTTATCACGTGGTGGATCCACGTTTGAGGTTTGGCGACGCCGCCGGATCGGGCCATTAATATGAAGAGTGTAGAACGTTTTATAGATATCCTCCATCGGTTCTTCGATAGTGATATCTGGTGGAGTTTCAAAAAATCTAGAATCACGGTGATTGCCGCTCTTGTCAGCATCATTATGATACTATCGGCGGTATTTGCCCCTCTGATCGCACCCCACAACCCGTTTGATCCTGCATCCCTCGATCTCATGGACGCTTCCACGCCGCCGTTCTGGTATGAAGACGGGACAACCAAGTTTCTGCTTGGGACGGACGATCAAGGCCGGGATGTGTTTTCAACCATCCTCTATGGGTCGAAGATCTCTTTGTTTGTGGGGTTTGCTTCTATTTTACTGGGAATGATCATCGGCGTTACCCTCGGATTGATTTCCGGCT
Source organism: uncultured Desulfobacteraceae bacterium (assembly GCA_964433795.1). Taxonomy (GTDB): domain Bacteria; phylum Desulfobacterota; class Desulfobacteria; order Desulfobacterales; family SURF-15; genus DUZK01. The sequence continues at coordinate 10,549 of CAYSUA010000155.1, forward strand.
ATCTCGGCGGAGTCGTCGACGCTTTTATCATGCGGTGTGCCGATGTACAGATCAGCTTTCCCGCCATTCTCATTGCATTGCTCATTAATGGGATCGCCCTAGGTATCATGCCAAAGGCACGCCATGAAGAGTTGGCAATCTATGTTTTGGTGCTTGCCATCGGTCTTGCCAGCTGGGTTCGCTTTGCCCGCACCGTTCGTGGTTCCACCATGGTGGAAAAGAACAAAGAATATGTGAAGGCGGCTCGGGTCATCGGTCGGCATCCGGCAGCCATCATGTTTCAGCATGTGCTGCCCAATGTCATGGGGCCGGTGTTGGTGATCGCAACCATCGGGCTTGCTATCGCGATCCTCACCGAAGCGACGCTGTCTTTTCTCGGTGTAGGCGTTCCCCCTACGGAACCTTCATTGGGGACGCTCATCCGGATCGGCCAGAGCTATCTTTTTGCCGGGGAATGGTGGATCGTGATCTTTCCGGGCGTATT
>CAYSUA010000156.1:0-11021 GCA_964433795.1 uncultured Desulfobacteraceae bacterium
AGAGGAACTCGATCCACGAAAGCATAAAAGAAAATATGCCCGCGGCCACAAGACCCGGGACGGCTACCGGTAAAAATATCCTTATGAGCGCCTGAATGCGGCCGCAACCGTCCACCAGGGCCGCTTCCTCAAGATCCATGGGAATGGTCTGGAAGTACCCCCGCAAGATCCAGATGGTAAACGGAAGCGTGAAGGTGGTGTGGGCGATAATCACCACCAGGTGAGTATCGACGATGCCGAATTTCTGTACCAGGATGAACATGGGTATCATGATAGCCACGGCCGGCACGCTTCGCGAACCCAGATAGAAGAGCATCATGAGAGAGGCCCCCATGAACTGCAGGCGCGCCAGCGAGTAGGCGGCCAGCGTGCCGATGGTCAGATTGGCCAGGGTCACGAACCCGGCAATGACCAGGCTGTTGTATATGCCGCGTCGAAAGACCCGGGCCGTGGCTGCGCCGATGTTGGCCGTCTCCGTGTGGGGTTTGGGTAACAGGTAGTCCTTCCAGTGCTCCAGGGTAGGATCCTCCGGGACCAGATGCACCGGCACGGATATGGCCTCGGCATCATGCATGAAACTGGATGCGACCAACCAATAAAACGGCGCTCCTAAATAAAAAGCCGCCATAAGGGCGAAAACATAGATAGATGCCCGGCCCAATCGTTTTTTGGATTTTATGCTTAACTTTACTCCGGTCATGATTTATCCCTCACATGCGGATATCGCCCCGCGCATATAGCAGGCGCATATAAAAAATAGCAAGCAACATGGTAATGAAGGTGATGAGATACGAGTACGCGTTGCCGTGGCCGAAATCGTACGAACCGAACGCCGTCATGTACGTCTGCCAAGCCAGCACATGGGTTCCGTACGCCGGCCCGCCGCCAGTGAGTGTGTAGATGATGTCGAACACGCGAAAGGCCAGCATGGTCTGATAGATCAGGATGATCAGAATCGGGTGCAGCAGCCAGGGCAGTGTGATGCTCCAGAAGCGCTGCCACATACCGGCGCCGTCCACCTCGGCCGCCTGATACTGATCCTCGGGAATCGCCTGCAGGCTGGCCAGCAGGATGATAACAGCAAAGGGCACACGGTTCCACACATGTGCCATGGCCGTCATGTTCAGGGCGATGAAGGGCTTTGTCAACCACCCCACATACTCATTGATAAACCCCAACCGCAGGAGTATCCCGTTGAAGACACCGTAGGTGCCGTTGAGAATCCCCTGCCACATGAGCCCGTTAACCACCGGCGGCATGGCCCAGGGAATGAGGACCATACTGCGCAGGATCCCACGGCCCTTGAAGTCCTCGTTGAGCAGTACGGCCAGGGCCAAGCCGATTACCAATATCAAACCGATAGAGACGATCACAAAGTAGATGGTAACCGTCATCACTTCCCAAAAGAAGGGATCGGTCAAAATATCCCAGTAGTTGTTGAGCCAGTTGAATCGGGTGCGCCGGGGCCGTTTCAGGTTATATTTGTAAAGGCTTAGTATAAACGAATAAGCCACCGGATAGGCAACTATCAATAATATGATAAAAGTGGAAGGAATATTCAGCAGGTATGCAAAGATCCGGTCGTCATTCTGCCAGCGCAGTTTCAGCGCCATCCACTTCTCAGCCAAAACACCGTTTTTGGCGACCATGTTGATTCTCCCGGAATTTTCGTTCGGGTGAGCCCAACGGGCCTTCACTGGAGGCCCGTTGGGTGGTTAGTAATCTCTTAGTCCCAATCTTTCTTAACTTTCTTGGCCAGCTTGGCCAGTGCATCGAGGGTCTCTTTGACCGATTTTTTCCGGGTGATGGCCAGTTGTACGGTGGCGATAAAATCACGCTCGAAATCGTAATACCACGGGGTCTTGATGATTTCGATGGGGCGTGAGGTTTTACCGACCGCTTTAATGACGCTCACATCGGCCCATTTGGAGGTGGTTGCCATAACGTCTTTGTCATCCCAGACCTCGGGATAACCGAAACCCAATCCCTTAAGCATATACCAGCGCTTGGCCGTGTATAGCTCGCCGTTTTTATCTTTTCCGCCCAGATACTGGATAAGCTTCCACGCTGCGTCGATGCGATCCTTTTTCACATGCTTGGTCAGCGAGTACATACGGGTCCAGGAGACGGTGCCGTGTTGATCGGGCTCAAGCGACGGATATTCCATCATCTTGATTTTGCCCGGCACCTTGGAAAACTTGGGATCATTGACACGCTGCACGTCATACTTCGGAAATGCTCCGTATGCATATTTACCGGCCGCCATAGAGTCGCGCGACCCGGTGTTCTCAGGCATCTCTACAACCTTGGGGTCGATATACTCGTACTTGTAGATCCCATCCATGAACCATTCCAGGATCCTTGCAAAGCGAGGATCTTCGTGCATGATGGGGTCCCCTTTTTTATCAAAAAAGCTGGCGCCGCTGGCATAATTTATTGCCCACCACGGCCAGTTGCCCCATGGCTGGAACTTAAAGGGAAAAGCGATGGGGTACTTCATGATGCCCTTTTTCTTGATGGCCATGGCCCGATCATGGACATCCTGCAGGGTCCGGCCGCCGTCTTTGAAACCGGCTTTCTTCAAAATGTCCCCGCGGTAAGCCCATACATGGAAGTCGGTGTAGTAGGGCAGGCCGTACAGCTTGCCGTCGTAGGTCATGGCCTCAATGTTTCCGTTATAAATTATTTTTTTATACTCCTCTACACCCGGCAGGCCCTCGATGTCCCGCAGCCAGCCGGCTTCCACCCAGGCCGCAAAGTAAGTGTCCCGCACATAGAGGCAATCCAAAGGCGATTTGGCCACAAACAGGGCCGCCATTTTGTCGTTGTAGTTCCCTCCCACCGCTTCGTATTTTACCTTGATATCCGGATACTGTTTCTCAAACAGGTTGATATTCTCGCGAACGAGGTCGGGCGAATAATCCCAGCCCTTGAAGTCCAGGGTGACCGCTGCTTGGGCTTGGGGTGTCAGGCCGCCCATCATACCGGTTGCGGCCAGTCCCGCTCCGGCTGCCAGTGAAGTCTTCATGAAATCACGTCGATTGTATCTTCTCATGTTCACACCTCCTTTGCAGAAATTAAACCGTTTAATAATGTTCCAAAGCGCTACGATTACGACAGCTTCACCACCTCCTTTCGACGATTATCTTTTATAACGATTTCTGCTTTCGATTGAGACCTAATAACTTCAAGTACTAAAAAGACAGGGTGCCATTTACGACATGATTGGACAGTAAATAAATTATCTCTAACCGATAAAGATAATACTGTCAAGGGGCAAACCGGCAAGGCACGCATTTGGATTCCGTGTTCAAATATAGAGTAGGCAATGGATACGAGGATGTGGTATAGACACCGACAAACCCTGTTCAATCACCGGAGGCATCATGGGAAAAGCTACACCGTATAAATCGGTTTTGATCGTCGACGGGCATCTGGATCTGGCTTTTAGCGCCCTGTTTCATCGCCGCGACCTGACCCAAACGGTTCAGATTTTGCGTGAGGGGGAGAGCGGGATGCAAGGGTCCCTGTCGGCTCACCCCGATTCTTTAGATAGACGCCGGAGGACCGATATCGGAAACCCCGGTATCTCCACCGTCTCTCTACCTGAAATGCGGAAAGGACGGGTGGGAATCATGATGTCAACCATCATGTGTCGTGTTCAAACACCGGGACCCCGGTCACACAATGCGGTTCGGACCCAGACAGCAGCCTTTGCCGTCGGCCGGTCGCATTTGGCCTATTACCAGGCCCTGGAACACAGAGGGGAAATCCTCCTGATTCGCAATACAGAAGATCTGGATGCCTGTGCGGCATCCTGGAATAATCCGGGCCCCGAAACACCCGTGGGGCTGATTCTTTCCATGGAGAGCGCCGATCCCATTCTCGGGCCCGATCAGGTGCACGAGTGGTGGGATGCGGGGCTCCGCTCAGTCTCTCTGACCCACTTCGGCGCCAACACTTGGGGCCACGGCACGGGAACCGAGGGAGGACTCTATGCGGCCGCTTATCCGTTGATGGATGCGCTTCGCGATGTGGGAATGGTACTCGACTTGACCCATACCTCGGATATTTCCTTTTGGCAGATCATGGACTACTGGGACGGACCGGTCCATGCCAGCCACAGCAATTGTCGGGCTCTGGTTCCAGGCCAGCGTCATCTTACAGATGACATGATCCGAACCCTGGTTCAACGGGATGGTGTCATCGGTTCGGTTTTTCATGAAAAGATGCTGAACCCGAACTGCAACTGGGACGATCCCTCCACATACCCGCAAACAGCCACGAGATCCATGTCCGCCGTTGTGGAACACATGGATCATGTCTGTCAGCTGGCGGGGGATTGCGACCATGTAGCACTCGGAACCGACCTGGATGGCGGTTTCGGTCGGGAAATGGCTCCGGTGGATCTCGATACCATCGCCGATTTGCAGAAATTCTTGGATATCATGAGAAAGCGGGGCTATAGCGAGAAGGATGTCCAAAAAATTGCCCACGGAAATCTATTGCGACTTTTCCGCAACGCCTGGAAAAAATAGGGAAAGGATCATGATTGAAAAACCGATGCTTATTGTGGATGGCCATCTCGACCTGGCTTTCAGTGCACTTCAAGTCAACAGGGATCTGACCCAACCGGCTGCCACCGTCCGCACCCATGACGCGAACACGATCATGCGCAGTTTTGGGAGTTGTACCGTCACCTTCCCCGAACTGCGTCAGGGACACGTTGGCATTATCTTCGGGACCGTCATGACGCGTATCGATCCGAATGACCAGTGGCTGCGTACCGGCATGTACACCCAGGAACAGTGCTACGGTGTTGGCCGGGGGCATTTGGCCTATTACGAGGCACTGGAAAAGGAAGGGGTCATTCGGTTCATTCACAACCAAGCGGATCTGGATGCGGTTGTGGATTTATGGGAAAATCCTGCTGCCGATACCCCTATCGGGCTTGTGTTGGCGATGGAGAGTGCAGACGCCATTATTGATCCTGATTGGGTGCCTGCTTGGTACGAATGGGGGCTTCGGATGGTGAGCATCTCGCACTATGGAACAAGTTCCTATTCACACGGAACCGGCACCGAAGGCGGGCTCCTGCCGAGGGCGAAACCGCTGCTGGATGCACTGGGTGATGCCGGAATCGCCGTCGATTTGACCCATTTAACCGACCAGGCATTCTGGGAACTTTTAGAGGTCTATGAAGGGCCGGTGGCCGCTTCCCATCACAACTGCCGCGCCCTGGTACCGGGGCAGCGGCAGTTGAGCGACGAAATGATCCTGGCCATCGCCGAGCGAAATGGCGTTATCGGCGTCGCATTGGATGCCTGGATGCTGGATCCTGAATGGCAAAAGGATATCCCTTCCTTCGCGCAGCAGACCACTGTAACGCTTAATACGGTAGCCGACCATGTGGATTATGTCGTCCAGCTCGCCGGAAATGCCGAAAACATAGGCATCGGCAGCGATCTGGACGGTGGATTCGGTGCAGAGCAGGCTCCGCGAGACGTGAATACCATCGCTGACTTACAAAGGCTCAAAATTATTTTTGAACAAAGAGGTTATCCGGAGGAGGATGTTCGAAACATACTGTCCGGAAATTGGATCCGCTTCCTAACAGATATATTGAAGCCTTCTATCCCAAAAGATCCAACACCGTATATAGATACTTTTTAGTGGCATCGACAAGTTGATCGGTGTCTACAAATTCATCCGTGCTGTGGGCCTGAGCAATGGCGCTAGGACCGCACAATACGGTGGGAAATCCCAGGTTGCCAATGCCTATCGCTTTACTAAAAGATCGCTTCCCCGCCGTCTTTTATAAATAGATGGATCTTATCCATGTTGATCTCAAGGTCGATATCTTCGTCCATCTTTACAGCGATATTGGGGCTGATGATGGCGGTGATGTTTTCATCACCGGTGGTGATATCCATGCTTGCTTATACCGTTGGAAAGGAATATGTGTGAGATGAGACTCGGTCTTATTTTTATTTTGAATTTGTCCACAACTTCTTGAAAATATACAAAGAAAAGGAATGGAGAACTATGAGCACACCAAAACATGATGAAGCGGTTGTCCAAACGGACTTAGGACCTGAATATATTGCAATGTTTAAGGAAAAAATGACAAATACCCGCGCACTATTTGAAAAAGCCCAACAAGTCATTCCCGGAGGAATTAGTCATTTTCCTCGCTGGCATGATCCGTATCCTTTGTATTGTGCCAGGGCCAGAGGGTCGCGCATGTGGGATGTGGATGGCAACGAGTACATCGACTTGTGGATGGCTCACTATGATGCAATTTTAGGCCATTCGCCTGAACCTGTGGTCAATGCTCTAAGGGAAATCCTGGCAGACGGGCTCCATATCGGCATTCCCATGGAATACGAGGTAAAGTTGGCTGCAATAATAACGGAGTTGATGCCCTGTGCCGAGATGGTGCGGTTTTGCTGCTCGGGTACCGAAGCAGACATGTATGCCATTCGACTGGCGAGGGGTTTTACCAAGCGAAACGTTGTCTTAAAGATCAAAGGGGGATTTCACGGAGCGGGCACGGACCTCAGTGTGGATGTTTTTCTTCCCGACTTTCGAGGCAGAGAGGGAATTGGATTAGTACCCAACTTGGAACAGTACACGCAGTCCATGACATTTAATGATATCGATACCACCTATCAGGCAATCCAAGACGCCGGTGACGACCTTGCCGCCGTTATCTTAGAGCCTGCTTTGGGAGCATTTATGCTGCCTGCCGAAAAGGAATTCTTGGTCTTCTTGCGTGAAGAAACCAAAAAGATTGGTGCGCTGCTCATTTTTGACGAAATTATTACCGGCTTTCGCATTTCATTAGGGAGCGCACAGGAATATTTCGGAGTAACTCCGGATCTAACGACCATGGGAAAGGTGATGGGAGGCGGTATGCCCATCGGTGCGATCGGTGGTCGAGCCGATATTTTGGAAATCAGCAGCGTGCAGCGCCAAGTACCCCAGAGGGAGAAGATTTTTATCGGCGGGGGTACCTACTCGGCCAATCCGCTGTCCATGGTAGCGGGCATCACCACTTTGGAAATTTTAAGAGAAAGAAAAGAAGAGATCTATCCGATTCTCAATGATCGCAACAGGCGGTTGTGCGAGGGGATTCAACAAGCCTTTGACGCCGTGGATATTCCCGTGCACATCACGCGATTCGGCTCCCTGATGGCGATTCATTTCCTAAAAGAAAAGGGATTACCGATCCGAAATGTCGTCGACGTGGCAGAACATACGCTTTCCGCGGAAAAGGAGGAATTTGGGGCTCGGATGCGCAATCGCGGCATATACCTGCTTCGAAGCTCAGCACTTTCTATCGAGCATTCGGATGCGGATGTGGATACCATCATTGCCGCGGCTGCAGAATGCACAAAAGAGATGGCTGCGGCCAGATAGAACTATTTATTTGATCGAAACGCTTATTTTTAATCAGCCTACTGAAAAAGCATCTGTTCCAGTATCTATGTAAAAAAGCGAATTCTTATCCTTTTAAACGATGTGACTTGTTTTTTTTAGATTTAATAAAGCCTAAAAGCCGTGAGAGATCAGTTCGTAAATGAGAAATTTTGTTTATGGCGGTGCTTCCTTTTTTAAAATTGATTCCTTAAAACAGGAGAAAGCATGAACTCTTTACGAATTACTGTTGCTTCCTTTGAATTTATAGCTAACATGGAAGAAAAGCTTGCACCAAATACTTGTGCTGAATTTTGGAAGCTTTTGCCTTATCGACAGAAACTTATCCATGTTCGCTGGAGTGGTGAAGCTTGCTGGATTCCATTGGGAGAATTAAAGCTCAACTTTGGCTTTGAAAACCATACCAGTTATCCGGCACCGGGAGAAATTCTGTTTTATCCAGGCGGTTACGGCGAAACTGAAATCCTGTTTCCCTACGGCGCAACATGTTTTGGAAGCAAGCTGGGACAAATCGCTGGCAATCATTTCCTGACGGTGGTGGAAGGGCAGGAGAACTTGCGCAAACTTGGAGAAATTGTGCTCTGGCAAGGTGCACAGGATATTGTTTTCGATAAGGTGTAAAGGTGTAACGGACTTCAATACAACCTTACTCGCCATTTCCGCTTCCCGGGGCTGCGGCCTTCCGTCATATGAACAACATCAGAGCAATAGAACTCAGTATCGCGAGAGGCCTTGTGGGATAATCGATTCCGGATCAGTAATCCATAAAATTCAGAGGGCTATAATTGATGGGATATTTTTTTGATGGACTTGAGGGATAGATTTAGACCTTTCAGCCTAAATGCCAACGATTCATCAAGTCATTTGATTCTTTCGATGTATGATTCAATCTTAGATCCGAGAAGTGGTTGATTTTATTCTGTTTTGTTTTGGAAATCTAATTCACTGTGATTTCAAGGTCCCTGCAATACGTTACCGGCTTAAATTCAAAATATTATACCGCGAAGTGTGGTGTGAGCGCCTGGTGGATGGCGCCAGCGATTTCTAAGTCGGACGTCGATCTCCTGGAGCTTATCAAATTCCGGGGCGACCTTCTTATTTGTTTTTACTGCTGCTTTTTTTCTTTACACACTTACCACAATGTGGTAATAGAACCATCCGGACTATCCGTCACATTTTTGTGGAAATCCGCCCCATGCCTCACCGGGTCGGGTTTCTTTTTTTTGGAGAACATTATCCATGAACTTATACAGAAATTGGTTTCTTGCCAGCCGACCCTGGTCGTTTTCCATGTCGGCTATATCCGTCAGTGTGGGTGCGGCACAGGCAGCCTCTGATGGATCGTTTTCTTGGTTATTATACATCGTCACCCTGGTCGGAATGATCACTCTCCACGCGGCCACCAATCTGATCAACGATTACTATGACATCCTCAGCGGGGTTGACTATCAGGAAACCTCCACCGCACAGTACCGCCCCCACCCACTTTTGGAGGGAAAGCTCAGATCGGTACAGGTGAAAACCGGCGCCTGGATCCTTTATGGAATCACCGCGTTGATCGGTGTCTATCTTGCCGCTATCTGCGGATGGCCGATCCTGTGGCTTGGGCTGATCGGATTTTTCGCCAGCCTTGCCTACACAGCCCCGCCATTTAAGTATAAATACAAGGCGTTGGGTGAATTTTCCGTATTCCTGATGTGGGGTCCCCTGATGGTTGAAGGCGCCTATTACGTCCAACGGCAACTGTTCAGCATGGAGGCGTTCTGGATTTCACTGCCGTTCGGCACATTAGTGGCACTTGTGCTGCTGATTAACAACACACGAGACATCCAACATGACCGGAAAAAAGATATCGTTACCCTACCGATTCTGATCAGCCAAAACAACGGGCTCCGGTTATACATGTTTCTGGTAATCCTGGCCTTTCTGAGCGTGATTTGGATGTCGGTTTTCGGTCCTCTGGATTACTGGGCGCTGATCGTACTCCTGTCGCTGCCGATAGCCATTCGACTGTTTAAGCAGATGTTAAAAGAGATTCCACTGGATGCTGATGCCCAGACTGCAAAACTGGATACAGCCTTCGGCGTGTTGCTGGTGCTTTCCTTCATACCTGGAGGATATGTTTGAATCTCAGTCGTGTCGAATTAAAAGCGCCGATCTTAACAGTCCTTTTGGCAGCCCTTCTCTGGTTTATCACCTTCTATCTGAACTGGGGTGTATTCTGGTTCAAGATCTCAGTTTCCGCAGCGATGTTAGCTGCGGTTTCCTTATGGCTTGACTCAACAAATTATCAGAATCTTAAAATTGATGCCCGCTCGGTGGTGATCGGGCTGCTTTCAGCCGTTGCCCTTTACTTTATTTTCTGGATCGGCAAACGGGTTTCAACTGCAATTTTCCCTTTTGCGCACCACCAAATCGGCGCTATTTACAACAAGGGAGAAGGCACTCCCCTTTGGGTTATCACACTGCTGCTGCTCTTTGTTACCGGTCCCTGTGAGGAACTTTACTGGCGCGGGTACTTGCAACGCAATCTCATTAACCGTTTCGGCCCATGGCAGGGTTGGCTGCTAACCACGGCAGCCTATGCCGGGGTTCACATCTGGTCTTTCAATTTTATGCTCATCGGTGCTGCCGGCGTGGCCGGAGCATTCTGGGGCTTATTGTACTGGTGCTTGGGGGACTTGAGACCGGTGATAATCTCCCACATGGTCTGGAGCACAGTTGTTTTCGCTGCAGTTCCAATACCATGAGCAGACAGAAAGAAAAGCAATCAAACACAGACCCTGATTGTTTTCCTCAGATTTTATCATTTTTCATCGATTATTCCGTCTAATAGAAGGGCCGATCAGAATGAGGTTCTAATTCAGATTCGTTCTGTCCATCGCAAGTTTTCAAGGGTACCCAAAAGTCATGATTACATCTGAGCTATCTTCGGGGAACTGTCACATCATATCTTGGTTATTGGACTTTATGAAACACGAACTCATTACATCCCATTCTTCCGCCACATGTTTTAAGTCCATCTAAAACAAATCCGCGATCTCGAAAAAAACTGAAAATATCCTCCGGTTTCGCCACCTCGAATGGATATCCTCCAAGCCAATCGATCATGTCGTGCCACATAGACATTCCCCGCTCAATTAACAATCGTCCGGTTATGGCGCGGACTATATATCTCAGACCAAACAAATAGGGGGCATGAACTGATATCATGGCGAATTTACCAACACTGCTTTTGTTATAGATTTTCTTTGCACGTGTCCAATACTTACTTACCCAGCCTTGGTTATTGTAGATAGCTAAAATTAGTTTGCCGGTTGGCGCTACAGTTGGAATGATGTTATCGAAACTCTTATACATTCGCCCTGTGTGATGTAGTACCCCCCAGGAATAAACGACATCAAATTGCCCCAGCTTTTTAAGATATTCCTCGTCAAGTACTGATCCCTCTTCAATAACCCAATCTTCATTTTCAGGGAAGTAACGCTTTTTTAGTTCGTGTGTACACCCAACAGATTCAGGATCGTATAGTTAGCGCAATATTATTTGCAGTTATAAATGCATTGTGGTATATTCACCTC
>CAYSUA010000157.1:0-10986 GCA_964433795.1 uncultured Desulfobacteraceae bacterium
AAGCGGGTTATCTTCAAAGCCGATTGTATTCACTTGGGCTTTCTGGATATCCAGATATATTAATATTATCAGTACCCTCGTCCGATTGTTTGAGACTGAACAGGTCCAACAAACTACCACAATGTATCATAACTAACTAATATTATTCAAAAAATATCAAAAAAAAGTTGACAAGCCTCTCATTCTTGACTAAAAAAGTCGGGAATTTTCTTGACTAAAAAAGTCGGGAATCAGAATCAGCCAAGGGCGAAATGCTCATTACTCAAAAAAAGTATCAATATGCCATTCGGGCCATATTTGAGCTTGCAAAACATATGGGCAAAGGCCCTCGCAAAATCTCAGACATCGCTAAAGCCCAGGAAATTCCGGTGCGGTTTCTGGAGGTTATTTTGAGTCAGTTAAAAGGCAGCGGGTTTGTGGAATCGAAACGCGGATTTTACGGCGGTTATACGCTGGTTAGGCCTCCAAATGAGATCTCGGTTGGGGATGTTTTCAGATTCATGTCAGGGCAGTATGAGACGGTGGATGGTATGACCGATCAATCGAAGGACAACTTTTCATTAAACGTCCATGTCGCATTTTCATCCATGATGAATCGAGCCCGGGAAGCGGCCTTCAATGTTTATGACCAAACCACCATCCAGAATTTATTGAATAATGAAAAGAATCAACAATAGTCAATTTCAATAAGCGCCTGTGCAGAAAGTACCTGAAATCAAGAGGAATGCGAAAATGATTCATAAAAGGACATTGCGACGATGGTTGGGGATCATCACCCTTGCTTCATTGTTTCTATTCAACAGCGTGTCAGCTTATGCGGTGACGGCTCCGAAAGGCGGGAAAGCGGTCGGCCGGGCTGATATTATCACCATCGATACCATGAAAAGTTTTGGTGACCTTCAGAGACCGGCAGTGGTTTTCTATCATGAAAAACACTCCGCCGCAGTCGAAAAGAAAGGAAAAGACTGCGCCGTCTGTCATCTTCCAGAGAATGAAGAGAATGACGGGCTTTCTTTAAAATACATGCGGCAGAAGGACGAGGCGTCTGAAGCCGTTATGAACATTTACCACAACAATTGCATCGCCTGTCATAAAGAGACGGCAGCTGCCGGGGACCAGAGCGGTCCGGTGGAATGCGGTGAATGTCATAAAGAAAATGTTGACATATCAAGCACCTGGACGCCCATGGGGTTTGATTCCTCTTTGCACTATCGTCATTCCAAAGCACAGGAAGAAAAATGCGACGTCTGTCACCACGCATACAACAAAACAACCAAAAAGCTCTTTTACGATAAGGGTAAGGAAGGAACCTGCCGATATTGCCATAAAGAAAAAACAGAAGAAAACCGAATCGCCGGTCAATTCGCCGCACACATGGCCTGTATCGACTGTCACCGGAAGACCCAGGCTCAAAACAAAACCGCAGGGCCGGTTACCTGCAGCGGCTGTCATGATCCGGCCGAGCAGGAATTAATAGCGAAGGTCGATCGTGTTCCGAGAATGAAGCGGAACCAGCCCGATGTGGTGTTGCTGAAAGCCGTCGGAAAAGCGCAGAAGAATCCGAATTTGATTCGGATGAACCCCGTACCGTTTGATCATACGGCTCATGAAAAATACAGCAACTCCTGTCGAGCCTGCCATCATGCAGACTTGAACACGTGTGTAAGCTGCCACTCGCTCGCCGGTTCAAAAGAGAGTGAAAACGTAAAACTGGAACAGGCCATGCATCAGTTGGGAGCGGAATCGAGTTGCATGGGCTGCCATTCCGAAGCCCAAACAGATACCCGTTGTGCCGGTTGTCATTCATCTCCAAAGAATAGAATGCAAAACCTCAATGATTGCGGTACCTGCCATACGACAAGCCCGACGAATAACACGGCGGGTTCCGGAAAATCCGAAGACACCGTTATTGCCGCCGCGCTCCTGCAATCGAGAACTCCCGTTGCCGATACATACGCTGAAGCAGATATCCCGGAAAAGGTGGTTATAAAGAGTTTGGAATATGAATATGAACCCGTGGAACTGCCGCACCGAAAAATTATTCATACACTCTTGAACAACATTAAAGACAACAAACTGGCGGGCTATTTCCACCGTGAAAACGGTACCATCTGCCAGGGATGCCATCACAACAGTCCCACGGCCAAAAAGCCGCCCGGCTGCTCAAGCTGCCACGGCTTGCCCTTTGATGAAAACAATATGCTCAGACCCGGCCTCAAGGCAGCATACCATCGGCAATGTATGGAATGTCACGATGCCATGGGAATTGAAAAACCGGTTGCCACGAATTGTACGGGTTGCCACAGAAAAAAAGCATAAGATAGATAGAAGGATGACACACACCTTCAAAGTCATAATGAGGTAAATTTATGTCCATCTCCCGCAGAAAATTTCTTGGTTGGTTAGCAGCGGCAGGCAGCAGTGCCGCCTTATGCAAAAAAGCCGATGCGGCGTCGAACAAACACTTTACGGGTTATCCCGGAAGCAAAGGGGTGTTGTATGACAGTGTTATGTGTATCGGATGCCGCAACTGCGAAACCGGTTGCAACAAGGTCAACGGCCTGCCCGCGCCGGATAAACCGTTTGATGATTTGGCCGTTATGGATGCGCATCGTCGAACCGATGCCAAAGCCTATACCGTGGTCAACAAATATCAGAACCCAAATTATCCCAAGAGCCCGTTGTATAGAAAAATCCAGTGCAATCACTGCCTGGAACCGGCATGCGCATCGGCCTGCTTTGTTCGTGCATTTACGAAAACACCGATTGGGGCGGTCACCTATAATGCTTCGGTCTGTGTCGGATGCCGGTATTGCATGATCGCCTGCCCTTTTGAGATTCCTGCCTACGAATATGACAGTGCATTTTCCCCCCGCGTCATGAAATGCACCATGTGTTATCCGCGCATTTCCAAGGGCCAGCTGCCCGGTTGTGTGGAAGCTTGCCCCACCGAGGCTTTATCTTTCGGCAAGCGCGATCAACTGCTTAAATTGGCCCGAGAAAGGATTCGGAAATATCCGGGCCGTTATGTGGATCATATCTATGGAGAACGCGAAATGGGAGGCACCAGCTGGCTGTATCTCTCAGCCGTTCCTTTCAAAGAGATCGGAATGCGGGAAGACCTGGGAGTTACACCGGCTCCGGCATTGACCGCCGGGGTGCTCAATGCCGTACCGATGGTGGTTGGGCTCTGGCCGGTACTGCTCACCGGCATCTATGCCATCAACAAACGAAATCAAAAGGTAGCTGCCGCAGAAAGTGAAGCGGCGGTTGCGGATGCACTGGACCAAGCAAATTTAGAAGCGGAAACGAAGCTCTCCGAGGCCTTGGCGAAAGCCGAAAAGGAAAAGGCGGAAGCCATTGAACAGGAAGTAAAAAAGGCCCTTGAAGAAGCTGCAAAAGCTGAAGAAGAAGGAGAAGAGGGAGAGCCGGGAGAAGAAGGGGCCGGCGAGACCAAAACCGAGGAGGATGCCTGATGTCTGAGGAAAGCACAACCACCAGCCGATCATACTTCACGCCGTTCAACATGATCGCTGGGATTATCATTATCCTGGGTCTGATCGTGACGGCGCTGCGATTTACCAAAGGACTGGCCACGGTTACCAACCTCTCCGATTATAATCCATGGGGCATTTGGATCGGGTTTGATTTAATGGTCGGTGTGGCCCTGGCAGCCGGTGGATTCGTCACTTCAGCCGCCGTTTATTTATTCGGCATGAAAAAATACCATTCAGCGGTCAGGCCGGCCATCCTGACCGGATTCCTGGGATATGCCTTGGTGGTCCTGGCCCTTCATTATGATGTGGGTCGGCCGTGGAGACTTCCCTATCCGTTTATCGTCCAGCGAGGAACCACGTCCCTGTTGTTCGAAGTGGCGGCTTGTGTGGCCTTGTATTTAACCGTACTGTTTCTTGAGTTTTCGCCAGCAGCCTTGGAGTGGCTCGGTCTTAAGAAAGTTCGTCAATGGGCCATCCGATTCACCCTGATTCTGACGATTTTCGGTGTCGTCCTGTCCACCCTGCACCAATCATCCTTAGGCGCCTTGTTTCTCATCGCACCTTCAAAGCTCCACCCGCTTTGGTATTCATCGTATCTGCCCGTCTACTTTTTCATCAGTAGTATCATCGCGGGGCTCTCCATGGTCATTTTTGAAGGTACCCTGGCCCACCGATATTATGCCAACAAGATGGATCAGGTCCACCTGGAAGAAAAAGACAGCGTGGCACTCGGCTTTGGAAAAGCCGCGTCGTTTGTGCTGGCGGGTTACTTTATCATCAAGGTCATCGGGATATCCGCAGGAAACCACTGGCACCTGCTCGGTACGGGTTACGGCATCTGGTACCTGGTGGAACTGCTGGGATTTGTGGGGCTGCCCTGTTTTCTCTATGCTCTGGGTGTGCGGGAGAAAAACCTGGTTTTGATACGGTGGACCGCTGTGTTGACGGTGATCGGGGTGGTGCTCAACCGGCTGAATATATCCCTGATCGCCTTTAACTGGCATTTGCCCTCGAGCGAGCGTTATTTTCCGCACTGGATGGAAATCGTCATTTCAGCCTTTATCGTGACCCTCGGGCTTGTGGCGTATCGGTTCATTGTCAGCCGGATGCCCATATTCTATGAGCATCCGGATTATAAGGAGAGCCATTAATGGAAGGCATGCTTCATACACTTCAAGAATTTATGGTTTATACCAAAGGGATCACCTATATCCTGATTGTGCTTGCCCTTTTTGGAATAACCGGTTTCTGGCTGTTTTTAACCGGAGGAGATGAAGAGGAAAAATAGACCGTTTGTTACAATAATACCGACAAAGATACAGATGGGTTAAGGAGTGCAATATGTATGAATTTGTTACCGGACCGCTCGCGTGGTTATCATTCGGTATATTCTTCATTGGACTGATCTACCGGCTGGTGTGGTACATCCGGGGCCTGAACTGGCAGTTGGACCGGGTGGCCTATACGCAACACGTTTCCTACGGGATAAAAGGGGCGCTGCGATCCATATTCTATTGGGTGATGCCCTACGGGACAACAAGCTGGCGTAAAAATCCGGGGTTCACATTTCTGGTTTTCATCCTCCATATCGGATTGCTGGCCACCCCGATCTTCCTTAACGGGCACAATATACTGCTCATGGAACGATGGGGATTCAGTTTTTGGACCATTTCCGAATCCACAGCCGATGTCCTGACCGCCGTGGTGATTGCCTCAATCGTAATCCTCATTCTCAGAAGACTTGCGAAACCGGAAATCAGGCTCATGACGGATACCCGTGATTACCTGATGCTGCTCATGGCGGTGGCGCCGTTTATTACCGGAATCCTTGCCCATTATCAGGTGGGAAATTATCGATTCTGGTTGATCGTGCACATTCTTTGTGGTGAAATCTTACTCATCGCCCTTCCGTTCACCAAACTCTCCCACTTCGTTCTGTTCTTTGCCTCCAGGGCCCAATTGGGTATGGACTACGGCATCAAACGCGGGGGGATGAAAGGCAAGGGATTGGCTTGGTAGTCTGATGATTTAACCCGTAAATATTTAAGGGAACCGAAATGCCTGAAGGAAAACTCTGCAACAAACAAACCGTCGATACCAAGGAACAACTCGATGCCCTATTGGCAGACAAAGGGGGCAAACAATACTACGAAGAGATGAACCATCTCGATGTAGATAAAAAGGCGCTGCGCGCGACACTCAAGAATGTGGTGCGATCTCGTTTTAAGACATGGCTTGAAATATGCTCCCATTGCGGCTTGTGCGCCGAGAGTTGTTTCTATTTTCTGGCCAATGACCGGGACCCGAAACAGGTGCCTTCATATAAAATCCAGGCCACCCTAGGGAAACTATTAAAGAAAAAGGGGGATGTGGATAACTCTTTTATGCAGGAGTGCATGGACTCGGCATTCGCAAAGTGCACGTGCTGTACGCGTTGCGGCGTCTATTGCCCCTTCGGGATCGACACGGGTCTGATGTTCGCCTACATGCGGGGGATACTCTTCTCCCAGGGATTCAGCCCGTGGGAGATGAAAATCGGAACCGGCATGCACCGGATTTACAGGGCTCAAATGGATGTGACCACTGAAGACTGGGTGGAAACCTGCGAATGGATGGCGGAAGAGTATGAGGATGACTGGCCGGGGCTCAAGATACCCGTGGATGTGCAAAACCCTGATATTATGTATACGGTGAATGCCCGGGAACCCAAGCACTATCCGGAAGATTTGGCGGAAGCCGCCATACTCTTCCGTGTGGCGGGAGAAAATTGGACGGTCCCCTCCGAAGGATGGGAAGAAACCAGTCTGGCCATGTTCGCCGGTGACGGGGCAGCCTGCAAGATGCAGGTGGAATCCGTGTATGACGCCATGGATCGGCTGAAACCCAAGCGAATGGTGGTAACCGAGTGCGGACATGCCTACCGGGCCACCGTCATCGAAGGACCTTACTGGGCCGGTATTAAAAGCGGGAAACCCCCGGTGGATAGTATTCACTATGTGGAATGGGTTGCCGAAGCATTGAGAACCGGCAAACTTAAAATCGATCCTTCAAAAAAGATTAAAGAACCGGTCACCTACCAGGATTCGTGCAACTATATCCGAAACGGCGGCCTGGGCGACGTCGCCCGGGAGATTATGAGCTATATTGCAGAAGATTTCAGAGAGATGGACCCCTGCCGGGAACATAACTTCTGCTGCGGCGGCGGCGGGGGGCTAAACGGTATCGGAAGGTACCGGGAACAGCGGAACGTTGGGCTTAAAACCAAACGGGATCAGATATTGGCCACAGGTGCAAAGCTGGTGGTGGCGCCTTGCCACAACTGCTGGGATGCCATCCGGGATATGGAGGAAATCTATAAAATCGGAATCCGCTGGTCCTTTTTGAAACCGCTGCTCATCAGTATGCTTGATGTTCCGGAGCATTTGAAGCCCACAGAAGAAGAATGAACATCGTTACATTGAAGCAAAGCGGCACGATGGTTCAAAACCGGAATGCCATCGATGATGATCCGTTGGGGTTTCTCGGTTTCGGGGTCCGGCTGGACGAGGGGTACACCCTGAGAAGTTATTTCCAAATGATGGAAACCTATCCGGTCCTCGCTAAGCTGAATGTGTTTATCCCGAACTATTTAGAGCAGGTTCACAAATGCCCTGAGACCGGATGTGTGTATCAGGGATTCGAGCATTTGGAGTTTAGTAAAACAGTAGAAATGATCGGATATCCGGGAGAGCCCCGGTTGGAAATCTATCATTCCCTTCAGGGAGTGTCCGGATCGGTTGCCTCCAAACTGAAATCTTCCGGTTTGGAGGGGCTGCTGGATATGCCGGTAAAGCTTGGGAAACTCAAACATATGGTTTTGGGGGACCAGGTGGACGTATTTGAATTCGAAACCGTATTCAGCCTCTTTGAATATATCGACGGGATTGCTTGGGAGCTCAGCTTTCACGGCACTCCCGAGGCATGTGAAATAAGGAGATGAAAAATGTTTAATAAAATTCTTTTTGCAACAACGGCTTCACCCACCTGTGATAATGCGGCCAAAGTTGCGTTCGATCTGGAATTGAAATGGGACGCAAAGCTATTCGTTTTTCATGTCCTTGGCATTCCGACCCGCGGATACAGCCCCTTTATGACCGACGTCCGAACCGGTGAAACCGAACACATTGACCCCGATTATACCGAATGGGTCAAAGAGGAAATGCGAAACACCTATGATGCCCTCCTTAAGGACAGTGAAAATAATGTCATCGAGGCGGTTGTGGGAGTACCCCACAGGGAAATTTTAAGGAAAGCACGTAAAGAGAAAGTGGACGTGATCATCATGGGCGCTCACACACGAGAGGAGGATGTGGGTGCTGCCCGGTATCGTTCAGTGGTGGGGAGTACCATGCAGCGGGTCGCCAAGGTCGCTCGCTGCCCGGTGGTCATTATCGCCAGACCGTGTACCACATGCTGGAAATTGTTTTCCAACATCGTCTTTTGCACCGATTTTTCCAAAGCATCCGATTATGCATTTCTCTGGGCACATAAACTGGCCAAAACGGTCGGGGCCAGACTCCACATCTTCCACGCATCGGACATCGGTATAGGCAACGCCGGGCAAGTCCAGGGCCAGCAGGAAATCGAGGAAAGAATCGCATCTGCAAAAGAAAGAATCGAAAAAAAATATGTTTCCAAAATCAAAGATTACGATAACTACGGCATCGAAATCTGGGAGGGGATTCCATATGTAGAGATTTTGAAATATGCCCGGGAACATAATGGGGATCTTATTGTTATGGCGCACCATACAAGGGAAATCGATCCGGAAGATGCGGTCCTTGGAAGCACCGTCGAGCAGGTGGTGCTGCGCGCATCGTGTCCCGTGGCCAGCGTCAATCATCCGGATAAAGTCTCAGAAGAACCGGGATAGCAGCGCGCTTTGCATCACGAAGTCAAAAAAAAGATTCTGATTGTCGATGACGAAATGGACATGAGAATCTTCCTGACGGCACTTTTTGAAACCAGTGGATATGAGGCTATCGTCACAAAAGACGGGAGGGACGGATATCGGATCGCCAAGGAGATTGCGCCCGATCTCATCGTTCTCGATATCATGATGCCCGGAGAAGGCGGGGTGCACATGTACCGGCACCTCAAGACCGACAAGACGTTAAAGGAAATTCCCATCATCATGCTTTCTGCCGTGGAAGAGAAAACATTCTTGCATTACATAAAAATGCTGAGAATACGCCTCAATGACACCATCCCTCAGCCCGACGCTTACGTTGAAAAACCACCCGAACCCGAAGAACTCCTGAAGATTGCCGAAAGCCTCTTATAAGGCAGGCTGTTGAATATTTTCCACTACTTGTTTATACATTAAATATGAAAACAAAGCTCCTATTAGCCGACGACGAAGCCGGTATCCGCAAGGTCCTGGGGATCTCCCTGGAAGACTCCGGCTATGAAGTGCTTTTGGCTGAAAACGGTGAAGAAGCCCTGCACTTGTTCAGGGAAGCGCTGCCGTCCATCGTGCTGACGGATATAAAAATGCCCGGTATCGACGGCATTGAACTGCTGGGGATCATAAAAGAGGAGAATCCGGACACCGAAGTCATCATGATCACCGGCCACGGTGACATGGATTTGGCCATTGAAAGCCTAAAGCTTGACGCCACCGATTTTATCACCAAGCCCATCAACAACGATGCGCTTGATATTGCGCTGAAAAGGGCCAATGAGAAGATCGACATGCGCAATCAGCTCAGGGCCTACACGGAAAACCTCGAATCATTGGTCAAAGAACAATCCGCACGCCTGGTGGAAATCGAACGAATGGTGGCGGTCAATCAGACGGTAGAGGGGTTTTCATCAGCCATCAGCAGCATGGCCGGCGATCTTGAGGGCGGGATTAAATATTTCAATGAGATGCCGTGTTTTGTTTCGATTCACAACCGGGACCTCAAGGTGGTGGCTGCAAATCAACTCTACCACCAGCGTCTGGGAAACCCGGTGGACAGTGACAGTTGGGCCATATACAAGGATAAAAGTCTGGATGAGACCACATGCCCGGTGGGGGAAACATTTAAATCCGGTATGGGGCGGCGCAGTCGTCAAACCCTGGTATATGCCGACGGCCATGAACTCCCGGTAATGGTTCATACCGCCCCCATACGGGATAAAGACGGAAATCTCGAACTGGTCCTTGAGATATCCGCAGATATCTCGGAAGTCCAACGTCTCCAGGAAGAGCTCCGAACCACCCAGCAACGATACCAGCAGCTTTTCGATGAGGTCCCCTGCTACATCACGGTACAGGATAAAGATTTCAGGCTTGCGGCAATGAACCGGCAATTTAAAGAACATTTCGACCCCAAAGGTCGTTCTCACTGCTACGAAGTTTATAAAAACCTCAACCAGGCCTGTCCCGATTGTCCCGTGGCCAAAACCTTTGAAGACGGCCTCTCCCACCAGGCGGAAATGATCCTCACCGATAAAAACGGACAGGAGATCACGGCCCTTGTGGCAACCGCACCAATCCGCAATGCCGCGGGGGAAATCGCCCAGGTCATGGAAATGGCAACCGATATTACCCAGATCCGCATGCTTCAGGACAACCTCTCCTCCCTGGGCCTGATGATGAGCACCCTTTCCCACGGAATCAAAGGCGTTTTAACCGGCCTGGATGCCGGCTTGTATTTACTCGATTCCGGCCTGACGAAAGAGAACACGGATCGGGTCCACGAAGGACTCGATGTGGTTAAACTGATGGTGGAACGAATCCGTAATGTGGTTCTCAACATCCTTTACTATGCCAAAGAACGGGAATTGAAATGGGAACCGGTGGATGTGTTGGAATTCGCCCAGGACATTGTGGGCGTCATCGAGTCGAAATTAGACGGAAAGGACATTGAATTCAAATATCGTTTTGGAGACTCCCTGAATCGTTTCGAGATTGATCCCACATTGATCCGGTCCGCACTCATCAATATTTTAGAAAATGCCATTGAAGCATGTTCGGAACTAACCACCGGCAACGCCCGAATCACGTTTGAGGTAAAACAAAACCCGGAATTCATTATCATGGATATTAAGGACAACGGCATCGGCATGACCACCGAAGCCAAGGACAAGGCCTTCACACCTTTTTTTTCCACAAAAGGGCATGCCGGAACCGGACTGGGCCTTTTTATCACCCACAAAACCATTGAACAACACGGCGGAACCATCGCCATCATAGACTCCTCCCCCGAACAGGGAACGCACTTCCGTATCCAATTGCCAATAACCCTTTCCGAATCAACCAAAAATAACCATGTGGCGCTAAGCTTCGATAAAGATTAATAAAATTTCATCATTTGTCAGATTCACCCATTAGTGGTAAAATAATTAATTCTGGTTATCTGCAAAAGCCAAGCGAATAACCAGGATCGGCTTTGGAGGTGAGCCGATTCGGGGGTGTGTGACCGCCTGAGTGCGCTTCACACGCCTGTGAAGCGGATTATCT
>CAYSUA010000158.1:0-10969 GCA_964433795.1 uncultured Desulfobacteraceae bacterium
CAAAAATCCGACGGCATCGATAACACCTTCAGTCTTATCTTCTCCCGGAATGTGCATCCAAATTGAGTCATGGGCGCCGATTCCTAAGAACACGGCTGAAAAGCCGTCTTCCTGGAGATCCGCCAGGGACAAGTCCGGTCCGAAGCGAACGCCGGTTCGGGTCGCAATTCCGTGTTTGAGAATATGATTGATTTCATTGTCCAGTACATCAGGTGGTAGGCGGTAGTCGGGAATCCCCACCCGGAGCATACCGCCCAGTTGATCAAGCGCCTCAAAAATGGTGACCCTGTAGCCTTTTAACCGCAAATAATACGCCACCGTAAGACCGGCGGGCCCTGAACCGATAACCGCCACCTTCTCCGGCCGGTCTTCAATCTCCGGCAGGGGCAACTCGGAAAGATCCACTTGGTCGGCTGCAAACCGCTTCAGATCACGGATGGCAAGGGCGGCGTCCACCTCGGCTCTGCGGCATTCTTTTTCACACGGGGCAGGGCAGATTCGTCCGAGGGTTCCCGGAAGGGGTAAGCGCTCCATAATGAGCTTCACGGATTCCTGGTATCGGCCCAACCTGATAAGCGCGATGTAACCCTGCACATTGATTCCGGCCGGGCACGTCTGAACGCATGGGGCGCGGTCGTACTTGTCGATACAGTATGTAATCGGTACGGCCTGGGGGAAGGGACGGTAGACGGCCTTTCGGGTCTTTGTGCCCACGTCCCATTCATTGGGAAACTCAACCGGGCAGACCTTTTCACACTCACCGCACCCGGTACAGTTATCGTAAACATAGCGGGACTTTTGTCGAATTTTTACCTTGAAATTTCCGATAAAGCCGCTGACATCTTCTACCTCGCTATATGAGAGCAACTCGATGTTCGGCTCCTGGCCGACGGAGACCATCTTGGGTGTGCCGATGCAGGCTGCGCAGTCGAGTGTGGGGAATGTTTTGTCGTACTGGAGCATATGCCCGCCCACCGTTGGCTGTCGCTCCACCAGATATGCTTTGAATCCGGCCTTGGCAATGTCAAGGGATGCCTGCATGCCGGCGATGCCGCCGCCCACGACCAGGGTGTTCGTGCATACGGGGAACGCGGCCGGGGTGAGTTCGGATTGATGGATAACCCGCATAATACCGGCTCCCACAAGAAGCTTGGCCTTTTCAGTGGCCTCGTCTCCATCCTCTGTGACCCACGACACATGCTCACGCACGCTGACCATGTGGAATGCCCGATATGGATTGAGGCCGGCCCGCTGGCAGGCCCCCCGAAAGGTTTTTTCGTGCATTCGCGGGGAGCAAGAGGCCACGACGACACGGGTGAGGTGGTGCTCCCGGATATCATTTTCGATGAGTTCCTGTCCGGGATCGGAACACATGAACAGGTAATCTCGTGAAACAGCTACGTTCGGCAACGTGGCAACGTATTCGGCGACTTCTGTTACCCGAACCCGGTTGGCGATATTGATACCGCAGTGGCAAATATAAAATCCAATTCGTTCAGACATTCCAAACCTCCTAATCCAAGCCTACGCTGACAAGTTCCGCCGTATCCACTGCATCCGCCATCTCCACCGACTGCAATAGCAATTCGGCCAGATCCTGTACGACAATTCGATCCTCGACACCGAGTTCATTTACAGCGTCATTAAGCATACGGATGCAGTATGGACAAGCCGTTGCTATCACCTCAGCGCCGGTTCTAAGCGCCTCTTCTACACGCAAACCGCCAAGGCGCTGCTCAATGGGGTAGTCGCTCCAAGCACCCCCGTCGCCGCCACCGCAGCAAGTGCTGCTTTCTTTATGGTTGGGCATCTCCACCAGCGTCAGTCCCGGAATGCTTTGCAGAACGTGTCGCGGCGCTTCGTAGATGCCGTTGTGACGTCCCAGATAACAGGGATCATGGTAAGTGACTAGGCGATCGACGCTCTGCACGGGCTTTAAGCGGCCCTCTTTAAGGAGCCGGTCGAGAAGCTCCGTATAATGCTCACTACCCACAGCACCCTTCAATTCATCATAGTTATTCCGGAAAGCGTTCAGACAGTGGGGAGAGGCAGTCAATATTTTTTTCACACCGGATCGCAAAAACAGGTCGGTGTTATTGCGGATAAACCCTGAGAATAGGTCGTGGGCGCCGATCTGATGCGCCGGGTCGCCACAGCAGCTTTCTTGGGTGCCGAGTGTGCCGAAAGAGATCCCTGCATCTTTCAGCAGTTGGGGCAGCGCCCGGCCGGCTTTCTTATTGCGTTGAGAAAGGCTTGAATCATATGCCGTCGTGCAACAGGTGAACAGGCAGTACTCGTGCTCAGGTGTAAATGCAGGGAGGTCCAAATCTTCGGCCCATTCCATGCGCTTTTCGCGAACACCGCCCCAGGGATTGCCGTTGTCCTTGAGGCTATTGATCGGCGCCTCGAAGCGCTCGGGAATCTCTCCGCTGCTGACATTGAGCCCTCGCACCGCCTTCATGACATCGATGATATCTATACCGCGCGGGCAGTTCACCCCGCACGCATTGCACGAGACGCAGCCCCAGACGGCCTGGTCTACAGACTGCTCGGTGCCGGAGTCCAACATGAGCTGACGCAGGATGTGGCGTGGGCTATAGGAGGAAACCTGGTTCCATGGGCATACGCTTGTGCAGATTCCGCATTGAAGGCAGCTCATAAAGGTTTCACCGACCTCGGCCATTACCTCCTCGACATCGACTTTGGAGTTTTTTGATGCCTTCTCTTTGACAGCAGCTAAAAATATGGCCAGGGGTCTGTAAAAGAGATGAGACCATTTTCCAAAAGGGACCTCTATGACCAGCATCGGTACAGCGATTGCCAGGTGGATGACATATATCACATATGTACCCATGGGCCACCCGGCGAGGCGAACGGCGTGCATGATAATACCGGTTAACGTCGTTAAGAAAAGGAGGATCAAAAAAAGCCAATCGGACAACTCGGAGTAGCGGTGGATGGTTTCCTCTTTTTTAAGCCGGCTGCGGAACATCTCCACCGTCACAATCAGCAAGACACCGGTGGCGTAATAACCGAAGATACTCGTGAAATGCCAGCTGCTGTCGTCAATCTGGAACCAGCGGATGAAAACAATGATCAACGTCATCATGGTCATATAGCCGGTAACCAGGATGAAGTGCTTCAGCCAGCGACTCCGGTCTTCCCCGCATTGCCGCCAGCGTCTCTGGGTCATAAAGTTCAGGACAAAGGTTTTTGCTTCCGTAATATAGAGCAAAAGCGGCGCCTTCGTATCGCTCATGATGAAACGATACATTCTGAATGCGTTCGACAGCAGGAAAGCCGATAGGATAGCTCCCATTGCCAGATCGCCGATCTCAATCCACAGGACCGGCACGAAGGAATTGACGGAAACGCGATCGGTGACGATCGGCCCATGGAATAGCCAGAAAAGAAGGATGATGCCTAAAGCGAGGACGCTCAGCGCGCCCAGCTCCCAAGCTTCCGACAGGTAAAAGCGTCTGGCGAGGCCGGTCCAGTCATACTGGGTGGTCAGCCAACGGCGAGTGGCCATCATCGTCTCGGCCGGCTCAGCCCCCCGGGGACAGTCCGTATTGCATTCACCACAGTAATAGCACAGCCAGGGCTCGGGCGATTCGAGCAGCTTGTCCTTAAGCCCCAGCTGAAGATAACGATAGATCTTTCGTGGAAACGCATTCGTTCCGGTGGACAGGGGACACGATGCACTGCAGGTGGCACACTGCATACAGAGTTCCATGTCCTTAGCACCGAATTTTGCCACTTCCTGATACAGTTCGGAATCAACACGGTAATTCATCAGTCCAGACAAGTCCTTTTTATAAGCAGTTTTTTAACTTCAACATACTCACCCAATGAGGTATGAACGCCGCGTCTTCATTTGTTTCGAATATCTATTCTCTTCTTCATCTGAACCCGATAGTACGCGCCCTGTCCCATCTCTTCCATAACAATCAAATCATATGCAAAATCGGGTATGATTTTAAACATATCGACTCGAGTATCCGGATCGCGCCCCAGTATTTCCAGGATCTCATTTGGTTTCATTTCCCTGAACCTCTGCGTTACTTTAAGGAGGGAAATCGGAGGAACTATCCCCCTAAGATCAAGATAATGATCTGCTTTGGGTTTCAAGTTAAACACCCTCCATCAGTGTTCAGGGTTCTTATTTCAGCAAGGTTGGTGCCAACTGAAAAATTATGGGCTTTGCCTTGATTGGAATGCTGGAATATTGGAATGCCGGAATATTGGGCTTAAAGATGGCTATCTAAATAACCAACTGATATAATGTGTTTTTTATAACCATTGTTTCAATATTCCAAGCATCCATTTAGGGGATAAAATATCTGAGGTCATTAATATGAAAACGATTCTCCCGCTTCAGCTCTGATATTTTTGTTGCATTTCAGTGTTAAGATGTTAAATATCAATTTTTAACACATGCTAATTTTTAATGGGGAAACGATTCATGTTTGAACAGGAATTAAACAGTTACTGGAAGATCGTCGTGGATACCATCCAGGATGGTGTCATGATCGTTGATGAAGGCGGAACCATTGTTTCGGTCAATAAAGCACTTGAAAAGATTACCGGGTATTCTCGCGATGAGATGCTCGGGAAACCCTGTACCATATTAAACTGTAATGTCTGTGAGATTGTGCTCGAAGAAAAGGGGGAATTTTGGTGTAAATTATTTAAAACCGGCAACCTTGATTTGCGGGAATGCACCTTTCGGAAAAAGGATGGTAACGACATCCATGTCCTTAAAAACGCGTCACTCCTTCATGACGCCCAGGGCAAGGTCATGGGGGCAGTCGAGACCGTCACAGACATTTCAGAAATTGTCGAAAAGGACAATCAAATTGCTCAACTTCAAGAGGAACTCAGGTTAGAGAATGGTTTCAATGGGATGCTGGGAACATCCCCTGATATGCAGCAGATGTTCTCCTTGATCGTAAATTCGGCTCAGTCTGATGCGCCGGTAATTATATTTGGAGAAAGCGGAACCGGAAAGGAGATGGTTGCCAAAGCCATCCACGAAGCGAGTATGCGAAAGGAAAAACCCTACGTCAAGGTCAACTGTGCGGCCCTGAATGAATCGCTGCTCGAAAGTGAGCTGTTCGGACACGTTAAAGGCGCGTTCACCGGAGCTTTTCAAAATAGAGAGGGTCGGTTTGAAGCGGCACACCGTGGGACGATTTTTCTGGATGAAATTGGGGACTTGCCGCTTTCCACCCAAGTGAAACTGCTGCGGGTCCTAGAAGAAATGATCATCGAAAAGGTGGGGGATAACCGGCCCATAAACGTCGATGTCCGAATCATATCCGCAACAAACAAGGATCTAAAAGCGCTGGTGGACAAAGGGCATTTTCGGGAGGATTTATTTTACAGAATCAATGTGATTCCGATAATCGTTCCTCCCTTAAGAAATCGGGAAGATGATATCCCCATTTTGGCCGACGCTTTTTTTCGAAGGATAAAATTGAAGAATAATAAGAAGATTCAAGGTATTACGAATGAGGCCATGAAGCTGTTGGTGGAATACGCTTGGCCGGGAAATGTACGGGAGCTGAAAAGCGCCTTTGAATATGCTTTTGTAACCTGCCAAAATGCTTCGATTCTGCCCGAACACCTGCCGCCGAACGTTATTCACGAGAAGAGGATATTAAAGACGGTCAAGACATCGTCTCTGAATCGGGAAGAATTGAAGAAACAGCGTCTGGTCAAGGCGCTTGAACAGACCAACGGAAATCAATCAAAAACAGCCGATATACTGGGGGTTTCCCGGGTAACCGTCTGGAATCAGATGAAACGATATGGGATCAACTTGAAACGGGGTATTGTTGCTTAGTGTGTTGTGCCGGTATTCTTATTTTATCGGCAACTGAAGGCGAAATTCAGCACCCTGACCCGGCTGGGTGTCCACTTCAACCAAGCCGTTATGGCGTTCCATAATCCCGTAAACGGTTGAAAGACCGAGCCCCACGCCGTATCCTTCCTGCTTAGTGGTGAAAAAGGGTTCGAAGATATGGGGCAAATCCTTTTCGGGTATACCGAGCCCGGAATCTTTCACATGGATGGTAACCCGTTTCTTTTCTGAGTCAAACCCACCGGATAAGGTTAAGGCGCCCCCATCCGGCATGGCATCGATGGCATTGAATATGAGGTTGATGACACATTGCTGCAATTGATTATAATCCCCCTCAACAGGTGGAATCTTGGGATCAATGGAAAGCTTGAGATGAATTTCGCTCAGCTCCAATTTGTGCTGGCATAAGATAACGCATCGATTTAGAAGTTCCTCGATCTGTATCTCCCCGAAAGTAGGGGGTGATTTACGGGAAAATGTCAGAAGACTTGAAATGATTTTGGAACAGCGACCGGTTTCGCTCTCGACCAGTTCAAGGTATCTGCGGAATTTCTCGCGGCGGTCTTCAGATAACGGCCCGCGGTTTATAATTTGGAGCATCAGGTGAATATAATTCAGGATGCCGGAAAGCGGATTGTTGATTTCATGAACGACACTGGCCGCTAATCTGCCCAAAGACATCATCTTGTCCTGATGGAGGATGCGTGCCTGATCGGCGACTTCCTGTTCCAGTTTTCGGAGTTCCCGAAGATCTCTAAAGTAATAGACCAGCCCTGTCTTTTGCCCTTCGTCCAACAAAACCGTTGCCGACGCTTGAACGGGGATTTGATGTCCCGAATTCCCCACAAGGGTGGTCTCATAAAGGTGAAGGCGGTTCTTTCCGCCGTATTTCTCCCCTTCAAGCGCTTCTTTCAGTCGTGCTTTCTCGCCGGGAAGAAAAATCCGATCCAAGGTCATTTTATGGAGAACCTCTTCTCTGGCACAATCGAGAATCTGTTCCATACTTTTATTGAAAATAACCACCTGTTCATTCTCATCGCATCCCAGGATTCCGTCCATGGAGCTTTCAATAAGGTTTTTCTGAAATGAAAAGGTCTTCATCAATTCCTGGGCGGTTTCTGCCTTTTCTTTTTCCAGCAGTGCCGTATAGTCTTTGAGTTGTTTTCTGGATGTATACCGCTCCTTTGCGCGCTTGAGTGCCAGCTGCAGCGCCTCGTCATTAATCGGTTTGGTAATAAAATCCGAAGCATCGCGTTGCAGAGCCCGGATGGCCAGGTCCATATCACCGAAGGCGGTGGCGACGATGACCTCAATATCCGGATTGTGTGTCTTCAAATGCTCCAACACTTCAATTCCATCCATTCCGGGCATGCGGATATCGGTGATGACGATTTGGGGAGATATCTCCGCTGCCAGCCGTGTTCCGGTTTCTCCATCCTGTGCGGTGATCACCTCATATCCTGCATCTTTAAGAGCGATGGTCATTATTTCGCGGATATCGGCCTCATCATCAATAAGCACCACCTTCCAATCCTCACCGATTGTCATCTGAGATCCTCCGACTTTTTATGAATTCATCACGATTGATATAAATAAAATAAGTAAGGAAAGCAACAATGCCGGTGAATACCATGGCAACGCCAAGTAGGGTAGGGTATCCGGAAAATTGACCCATGATGATCGCTTATAAATGGAGTGATATGGAATCTTGACGATTGGTGGTTTACAAATTACCTATTGAATATCATAATGAATCTTATTTGGGGAAGATATTCTGATTATCTTGTTTCAACCTGTTCATAAAGGAGCGTACGGGTAATGATTACGTATACCATCTATATTGTTGATGATGAAGAAATCATAAGGGATGGGATTACCATGGCCCTTGAGTCGGATTATCGGGTCAAGACATTCACGACCGCTGAATCTGCATTGAAAGCCATCAACAAAAGTCAACCGGATCTTGTGCTGCTCGACATCGGCCTGCCGGGGATGAGCGGGATCGAAGCACTTGAGGAAATAAAAAAGCTTTATCCGGAAATACTGATCATTATGATTACCGCCTTTGAAGATATCCAGGCTGTTATTTCTGCGATGAAATTTGGTGCCTATGACTATGTGGTGAAACCTATCCATATGGATGCCCTGAGGGTTACGATAAAAAATGCACTTGATTCGATCACATTGAGAAAAGAAGTTCAAAATCTCCAGAATGATTACCTAAGGGAACACATGCCCTGTTTCATCAGTGAAAGTGACGCCATTCAAGATGTGATCGAATTTGTTGAAATGGTGGCGAAAAGCCCGGATACTCCCATTCTTATCAGAGGAGAAACCGGTACGGGCAAAGAGCTGCTGGCGAGGGCCATTCATTTCCGAAGCCCGAATTTCAAAGGACCGTTGATGACCGTCAATTGTGCAGCCATACCAAAGGACCTCATCGAAAGTGAGTTATTCGGCTATGAAAAAGGAGCCTTTAGCGGCGCAAAAGAATCCGGCAAAAAGGGATTAATCGAAGAAGCGACAGATGGAACCCTATTTTTGGATGAGATTGGAGATCTTAGCCCTGAAGCACAGGCAAAGTTACTTCGATTTCTCGAAAATGGCGAATTCTATAGAGTCGGCGGAACCCGTAAAATTCAGATTCAAACCCGAATCGTATCTGCTACAAACAAAGATTTAGATCGCATGATCGAGAAAGGCGCCTTCAGAAAGGATCTTTATTTTCGTCTGGGAGTGATAAATATTCAAGTTCCCACACTCAACGAACGACCGGATGATATTGTGCCGCTTGCCAAACACTTCTTATATGAGTTCAATCGAAAATTTGACAAAAATTTAACAGGAATATCTGCTCCTGCAGAAGAAGTGTTGAAGACTCACAAATGGACAGGAAACGTCCGAGAGTTAAAGAATTTGTTTGAAAGAGCGGTACTGATCAGTAAAGGTTCGGAATTATCTGTCAAGGATCTCGGTTTAAAAGGAACGGATTTCATTGAAATACCGAAAGCAGCAGATGGGGAAATGAATCTACCGCTGCTTGAGGACACAGGCATCGATCTTTCCTCTCTGCAGGAATCGATAGAGGCATATTATATTCGCCAGGCATTGAAAAAAGCCCGAGGTAATGAAAGCAAGGCGGCAAAGTATCTAAACATGAATCATCATACCTTCCGCTATCGAAGAAAAAAATTATTAATCGAATACCAATCCAACACATGATGCCGACGATAAAAGTGGTTTGTATCTTCTTGGATTCGAAATTCTTCTAAATTATCTTCTCATTTTTTCAAATTCCGCACTCCTACTTATCAATCTTAATAAAACAAAATCATGTTATCCTTTTGATATCATTATATTTTATCTAAAACTGTCTTTCTTGGCACGTTAAGTGCGTTGTTAATGATTTGAGGCTACATATCACCGAACACCCAGAAGAGCGGCACATATTGTACCACTATCCGCGTCCTATTTAATTTTAAATCATAAGGAGACAGTTTCAAATGGTAAAGAAGAACCTAAATACAGTCGACGAAAACCGAAGGGCACAGATGGAGCAGCAAGAACAGGAAATTAAAGAAAGACTCTCCCACATCAAAAATAAAATTCTAGTTATGAGCGGAAAAGGAGGCGTTGGGAAAAGCAGCATAGCCGCCTATTTATCCGTTGCATTGGCCAAAAGGAACTACCAAGTCGGGCTGATGGACGTGGATCTACATGGCCCGAGTATTCCAAAGATTCTGGGCCTAAGAGGGGAGATTCATCCCTCGGGTCATGAAGGAAAAATGCTTCCGATCAGTTATATACCGAATATGGCGGTCATTTCCATCGAAACCCTGATGGGATCAAACAAGGATTCTGCAATTATCTGGAGAGGTCCCCTGAAAGGGGGAGTGATCCGGCAATTTATTGCAGATATTGAATGGTCGGATCTAGACTACCTGATAATAGACTCGCCGCCGGGTACGGGCGATGAACCCTTGACCGTGGCCCAGACTATTTCAGACGCCAAGGCATTAATAGTGACCACGCCTCAAGAGGTTTCACTGGCTGACGTCAGAAAATCCATTAACTTCTGCAGGCAGGTCAAAATGGAAATATTGGGTCTTGTGGAAAACATGAGTGGCCTTGAGTGTCCGTATTGCGGAAAATTGATCGATATATTTAAAACAAAGGGGGGGAAAGTAACTGCAGAAAAAGAGCATTTGAAGCTTCTGGCAACACTTCCTTTTGAACCGGAAGTCGTTAGAGAAGGCGACATCGGCGCCGTCGATATGCTTGATAATGAAGAGCTTTCAATGACCCGGGAATTCAACAAAATGGTGGATGAGATCACACAGTTGACAGACACTCATTTTTCTCAGGATTACTCTCATACAAGAAAGACCGCCTAGCATAAAAAAAATCATAATAGGAGGAAAAAATGAAGACATACACCCAATGGCTTTTCGTTATTATTCAGCTCGTAGTTTTTTCTACTGCATCTGTCATTTATGCCCAGGCAGCTAACCCAAAACGCATCGGACTGACATACTGCACGTTTTTCTCTGAAAATGACGAACAGGGACAATTGAGTAAGCTTTGGGCAGAAGAAATTGAAAAAAGATGTAAAGGAAAACTGAAGATCTCATGTCGTTCACGCGGTTTAATTCTACCGCCAAGTTATATTTATGAGGGGGTCTTGTTGGGTACGGTTGATATTGGGATGTCTGCTTTCTCCTATAACCCGAAATTCTTTCCAGCCATGCAAGCCATCGATCTTACCATGGGATATCCGGACGCAAAGGTTGCAACTACTGTGATCAACGATTTTTACTCCAAATTCCGCCCTCGAGAGTTACGAAACGTAAAGGTACTCTACCTCCATGCCCATAGTCCTGGCTTGCTGCATAGTAAAATTCCCGTACATAATCTTAAAGAATTGAAAAGGATGAAGATTCGCTCTACCAGCTCCACTGCTAAATTAACGCTGGCGTTGGGTGCGATACCCATCGTTAAACCTCAAGAATATACGTATCGGTTACTTTCAGAAAACTATGTGGATGCAACCTGGAGCCCCATGGGAGTGCTGAAGGGGTGGCGGCAGGCTGAAGTGATCAAATA
>CAYSUA010000159.1:0-10965 GCA_964433795.1 uncultured Desulfobacteraceae bacterium
AATTCATTAAATTTATTGGATCTCAAACACTACTTTGGGCAACAACCCGTCAAGACCTGACCCCCCTTGTCTTCGATTCGGCCAATTTGATCAGTATCCAATATGTGTGTATGAGCAAGATCTGTCGTTATATGCTTGCTCGAACGAAGGCGACCCGTTCCCGGAAAAATACAGGACCGAGTTTAAGCAACGGATATTGAATTCACTTTGTCTCTGACTGGCGCAAGTTACCGCCACCATATTCCGTGTCGATCCAAATATTGCCATTATCGAAAACAGCGGTTGGCTCTCCCGTTAGCGTCGAATAGTTGTCGATTGAGTCAATATCATCAATGTTGATGTTCATTGTCAGTAGTCCAGCCTTGACTATCAATTTGACCAGGGGCATGAATACATCAACCATCTCTTCTTGAATGGCCCGGTATTCGTTCATCAGATCGTCGTCAAATAAAGCCTCCTCGTCAGTTTTGGCGAGTGCGTTAATAATTCGCATGCGCTCCAACATCTCAATAACGTCCTTCGGAATTGGGACCTTGGTGGATTCTCTCGTCGGTTTTGAGTGAACAGGACTTCTTAAATCCTCCTGTTCATCACCAGGAAGCGGTTCGGCCGGTATTGTTCGAACAGATGTGATTGTCTCTTCGACCACTCTTCGAATGCCTCGGACAACCTCACTAAATGCGTGATCCTGCGTAGGATAGTTACAAACTGGTTTACCATCTCTAGGTAAAGCTTGAAGCTTGCCGATACGCGTCACCGGCCATTCGCAAGGTCGGAGGATGATTGGAATTACTCGGGCTTCGCCAATTTTATGCCGGGCCAGTGCTCGATCCAGTTCTACGTCATAGCAATAATCGGAAGCCAGGAAGTCGGCACTAATCAGCAATAGAATGATATCTGATTTTTCTAAATGCTTATCAATTTTCCCTTTCCATTCTTCACCCGGATTGATCTTGCGATCGTGCCAACCGGCAATAACATTCTCTCGCTTCAGCGTGATGAGATGTGCCTCCAGCCGCTCCCGCATCTTTTCATCTTTATGGGAGTAGCTGAAGAAAACTTCCAAGGGTTTGGTCGGCTTCATGGTTCCGACATGCATGTATCTCTTCTCCTCTCCACTGCCGAAGCTTTCAAATATCAGTGATAGCTGAAATGGAAACAGTCAAGTTGCCGTCTAATCCAAGCTCACTCGCGCCGCCAAAAAAACTTGGTCAGGTCGCCCTGCTTCTCGGCGTCAAGCGAAGCGCCTGGTTGTGTGTCGGGCACGGCCCGGATTCTTAAGGGTGCGTTGAGCTTACCCTTTGCTTTAAAGCTCATCAAGACCCAAACCCAGCATGATGGAGGCGAAGGGTATAGCGGTATGGCAACCGGGTATCCGGTGACGGTGCTCAGGGAGGAAGCCGCCCTGCCGAAGCAGGGTACCGCGAACGCACGGGGCGATGAACAAGAACCGAGTTAGGCGGGCCTGGTGGGACGAGCCTGCAACACAAGGTAAAGTCCTCTATCCATCATAGGCCAGGCAGGTATACTCGGCGCTCGTGTGCGGAAAGATGCGTGTTTACCCCGGGAGATCTGCCGCGTGTCCATTAAAGGACTGAGCGAACCGTAAGGGGAGACTATCGCGTGGCAGAAGTCAGCAGAGGGCATAGTAGTCGGTGGAAACGAGCTGTGGTGAAATAGACGCGGAGGCCTCACCCCGACGAAGGCCCGAACGGTCCTCAGCCGAATGGTCTGGGTAAATGGTCGTGGCTATCAAAGAGCATGTTCTTATCGGCATCATGCAGCAGTCGCTGAAATGCCGGTATCGTCTTGCTTTTAAGGCCCGGCAGGCCAGATGTCGTTTTATTTGTGCCTGCCTTGACCAGCCGAATCGCCGGATACATGACCCGTATGTCCTGTGGTGTGGGAGGGGGAGCTGTGAGGCTCCTCCCTATCCCGATAGGCCAAGGTCGCCAAAATGCTAACCGAGGCTAACCACCTCGACGTTCATCTGCGCCTTCACAGCATGCTCGGCCGAAAGATACTCGTCGATGGCATCTAGGGTTTTGGCATGGAAGTACCGCTCTCCACACTGCTTGCACACCTCAGCCTCGACGCCCTCAACAATATAGAGTTTACCTCTCAGCCAATGCTGGCGTTTGACTTTCCGTTTTGTCGTCGATCCACTACAAAATTCGCAAATCATGAGTCCTCCGATAAA
Source organism: uncultured Desulfobacteraceae bacterium (assembly GCA_964433795.1). Taxonomy (GTDB): domain Bacteria; phylum Desulfobacterota; class Desulfobacteria; order Desulfobacterales; family SURF-15; genus DUZK01. The sequence goes on from CAYSUA010000159.1 coordinate 2,201, forward strand.
GCATACATAGTAATGATGATCAAGTTTGCATCTTCTTTGAACCGGCAAAGGACTTGAATCGTCCTTTCATCGAGGGCCGGCCCTTCAAGCCGATACCTTGTGCCACGTACGTCCTCCGTAAGCTTCTTATCTATCCGACCTTTCAGTATGGCATTTTCGATGTCATTTCGTTCGAGTTCATCATCTAGCATCTCTTCTTCGGCATGAGACGAAAGGTAGTATTCCCGATCTATAATCTTCTGTCGAATTTTTTGAAGAGTTGCCATGGTTACCCTTTGTTGGGCCTAACAAGTAATTATACGATTTTCCGTTTATCTACAGGATTTAATTAATTCTGCTGGTTAAATACCAAAAATAAAAGGCATTAACAAACAATTTGAATCGATTTATGAATAAATCATAGTCGTTTATCATCCGAATATTATAGATATACGTCTTATGTAAATTTGCCACTGGTGGGTGGTTTCTATGAGACAGATTTCTAATCCTCAAACCTCCCCAGTCTATTAACGGCCGGATTTCGATCCGATAGTTGAATGGATATTTTCTGAGATTTTACGACGCGTTGATATTTTGTGGTTTAACGATATCGTTCACACGATCTGATTGGTCTACGAACCGTTTTCCAGGTATTGCTTTAAATAGCGTGCGGTATGGGACCCGTTGGGATTTTTGATGATATCCGACGGGTTTCCTTTCGTGACGACAAACCCGCCTTGGTCTCCGCCCTCGGGACCGAGATCGATGATATAGTCTGCTGCTTTGATGATTTCCAGATTGTGCTCGATGATGACCATGGTGTTCCCGTTATCCACAATGGCCTGCACGATATCGATGAGCTGCTGAACATCGAAAAGATGGAGCCCCGTCGATGGCTCATCCAGAACATAGAGGGTTTTGCCTTTGGACGGTTTGACCAGTTCTTTGGCTATTTTTATGCGTTGCGCTTCTCCTCCGGAAAGGGTGGGGCTCGGCTGCCCCAGTTTCAAATAGCCGAGGCCGATGTCGCAGAAAAACTGAACGGCCCGGCGGATTGGGGGGACGGCGGAGAAAAAGTCTGCTGCTTCGTGAAACGTAAGTTCCAGCACTTCGGCCATGGTTTTTCCTTTGAACCGAACCCGGAGGGTTTCAGGATTGAACCGAAGACCATCGCATACATCACAGTGAACATAAACGTCCGGCAAAAAGCTCATGGCCACCTTGGAACTTCCATGACCCTTGCACGCCTCGCATCTCCCTCCGGTTACGTTGAATGAGAATCGGCCGGGACCATATCCCCTGGAACGCGCTTCAGGAGTAAGAGAATAGAGCTTTCGGATATCCGAAAGAAATCCCACATAGGAGGCAGGTACCGAACGCGGGGTTTTTCCGATGGGACTGTGATCCACCTCGAGAATCCGATCCAGTTTCTTCCACCCGGTGATGGCCCTGCAGGCTTTAAACGGCAAGGCTTGCCCTGTAAGCTGATTTCGAATCCCTTTGTAAAGGGTCTCTTTCACCAGGGTCGACTTTCCGGAACCTGAAACACCGGTGACACAGATCAGCGTTCCGAGGGGAAAGCCGATGTCGATCTTTTTCAAATTGTTGGCCCTTGCGCCTCGAACAGAAATTCTATGGCCGTTTCGAATCGAACGCAGCTTGGACGTCATTTCCCGGCGATATCCGTTGAACACAGCGCCGGTTACGGATTCGGGGACCTTTTTCAGATCATTCAATCCTCCTTTGGCAACCAGCTGACCGCCGAACTGCCCTGCACCCGGGCCAAGGTCGATAATGGTGTCTGCGGCCTTTACGGTTTCTTCGTCATGCTCCACCACAAGCACCGTATTCCCCCGATCTCTTAAGGTTTTAAGAGATTCCAGAAGGAGGCCGTTATCTCTGGGGTGCAGACCGATGGTGGGTTCATCGAGAATATAGCAAACACCCGTCAGGTTTGATCCGAGCTGAGCCGCCAACCGAACCCTCTGAGCTTCACCGCCGGAAAGTGTTTCTCCACTTCGGCCCAGGGATAGATACGACAGTCCGAGTCGGTTCAACAATGAAAGACGAGACATGATTTCAGTGATAATCGGATCGGCAATGGGCGCTTCTGAAGCATTAAATTTGAATTTACCGAGTATCGTCTGAAGCATTGCTGCCGGGAGACAGACCAGGTCCCAAATATTGCGGCCCCGAATTTTCACGGCAAGGGCTTCGGGTCTCAGTCGGCTGCCATTGCATTCCGGGCAGATATTGCCCTCGCCGTCCATTTCCGCTTCCAATTCTCCAAGGCCATTGCAGGTGGGACATGCACCGTAGGTGCTGTTAAACGAAAACAGCCTGGGATCCATGGTTTCGAGACCGATGCCGCAGGTCGGACAAATCCCTTTTTGACTGAAAATCTCATCCCTACCTTTTCCAGCGCTTATGATGAGGTCCCCGTTTCCCTGCTTGAGGGCACGGGTAATCAGATTCGATGTCGGCAGATGTTTAGACGGAAGACGGCCCACCACCAGTTCTATGGTGTGTTCATGGTAGCGACTCAGTGCCATATTCTCTTTAATGGCAGTGATGGCGCCGTCGATTCGTGCTTTTTTAAACCCCTCGCGACGGGCTTTTGTCAGTATATCTTTATGAAAACCTTTGCGGCCGATGATTTTGGGAGCCAACACCGATGCCGATCGGTTTCGGTATCGCTGTTTGATTCGTTCGATAATGGTTTCCGAGGATTGGGCGGTCAATTTTCGGTCACAGCCCAGGCAGTGTTGTTCTCCGATCTTACTGAATAGGAGCCTCAGAAAATGATAAATCTCAGTGAGGGTAGCTACTGTGGACCGGCGGCTCGCGTGACTGATGCGCTGTTCGATGGCCACGGTGGGGGGAAGCCCATTGACCAGATCCACCTCCGGTCGTTCAAGAACTTTGACATACTGACGAACGTAGGGTGCCAGGCTTTCCAAATAGCGCCGCTGCCCTTCTGCAAAAAGAATGTCGAAGGCCAAGGTCGATTTCCCGGACCCGGACACACCGGTAAAAACCACCAGCTGGTTTCTGGGAATGGACAGGCTGAGGTTTTTTAAATTGTGCTCTTTCGCACCGGTGATGGAAATGGTTTTGTGATGATGTGTTTTTTTCGATCCGGGCGATTTGTGAGGTTTGTCTCTTTTTAGGTATGCATCTCCTCTAAGGTGAGGGCCTAAGAATTTTCCGGTTGGAGAATTCCTGAACGCGGCGATGTCTTCGGGCGAACCGGTGGTTACGACCTGTCCGCCGGCATCTCCCCCTTCGGGTCCCAGTTCGATGACCCAGTCCGCTGATTTGATGATATCCATATTATGCTCGATTACCAGTAGGGTGTTGCCTTCTTCCACCAACCGCTGAAAGGCGTTCAGCAGTTTTCCGATATCATCAAAGTGTAGGCCGGTGGTGGGCTCATCAAAGATAAAGAGTTTATGCGAACTCTCTTTGTCTTCGGACTTAAGATACCGGGAGAGTTTCAGCCGTTGCGCTTCACCTCCGGAGAAGGTATTCACCGGCTGCCCCAAGCGGATATAGCCGAGTCCTACATCCGATAAGGGTTTCAACGGGTTAATGATTTTAGGATGGTCTTTAAAAAACCCGAGTGCCTCACGAACTGTCATTGCAAGAATGTCCTGTATATTCTTTTCATTGTAGCGGATGCGAAGGATATGTTTTTTGAATCGATTGCCTCCGCAATCCGGACAGGTAATGAAGACATCGGAAAGAAATTGCATTTCCACCTTTTCAAAGCCTTCACCCTTGCAGGTTTCGCACCTCCCGCCGTCTACATTGAAAGAAAATGCCGACGGACCGTATCCCTGTGTTTTTGCTTCCTTGGTTTCCGCCAGGAGACGCCTGATGGGATCCATGGCTTTGGTATAGGTCAGCGGGTTGGCCCTCGGTGTCCGGCCGATGGCACGCTGATCCACCAGCAGGACTTCCGATAGTCGTGAAAGTCCGCGAATCCCTTTGTGGCGGCCGGGTCGGCCCCGGGGATCGTTTAAAGACCGTTTTGCTGCTTTGTACAGGATTTCTTCCGCCAGGGTCGATTTTCCCGAGCCGGAAACACCGACCAGGCAAACAAAGAGGCCTAACGGGATTCGAACATCGATATTTTTCAGATTGTTTTCTTCAGCACCTAGTACGGTTACCCATTCTCTTTTTAAGGGTCGGCGTCGTTTGTCAGGAATTGGAATATGTTTTTTCCCCGTCAGATACTGTCCTGTCAGAGAGCCCTTGACTCTTTTTGTGGGGCCGAAATATGTGATCCGGCCGCCCTTTTCACCGGCTTGGGGACCCACATCCAGCATGAAATCGCTATGCCGGATGATTTCAGGATCATGTTCCACTATCACCAGGGTGTTCTGAAGATCTCGTAAGTTCTGTAAAATCCGGATCAACCGGTGGTTATCGCTGGGATGAAGTCCGATGCTCGGTTCGTCCAGGATATAGAGGGTATTGACCAGAGAGGCGCCAAGAGCAGATGCCAGGGCCACTCGTTGAACCTCCCCTCCGGAAAGTGTGCGGGATTGTCGATCCAAAGTGAGATAACCGAGACCCACATCCCTGAGGTATCGAAGGCGGTTTTGAATTTCCTCCAGAAGGAGTCGCCCGACCTCATCCTTTGGCGATACGGAAAGGTCTTCAAAAAAGTTGAGGGTGCTCGAAACATTTTTGGAATAAATCTCTGCAATATTTAACCCGTTCAGTAGGTATAGAAGGGTTTCCGGCTTAAACCGGGTTCCGTTGCAGGCATTGCAGATATTGTAACTTCGGTATCGAGAAAGAAAAACCCGCACATGCATTTTGTACGTTTTGGTTTCTAGCCAGTTAAAAAACCCCCGAATGCCGTAATAGGACGATGTGCCGTCAATAACGGCTTTCCGCTGGGAAGCGGGCAGGTTTCTGAAAGGAGCATCCGTTTTGATTTTATTTTTCCGGCAAAACCGAATCAGGTCCTCGTGTTCGGAGCGCCCATCGGCCACAGCGCCCCAGGGTTTGATGGCGCCTTCCAATATGGAAAGAGAGGGATTCGGAATGATCAGATCCAGATCGATATCGATGGTTCGGCCAAAACCGCGGCATGTGTCACATGCACCGATAGGGCTGTTAAAGGAAAACAGATTGGAAAGTGGAGAACTGTAATCGATGTTGCATCGGGCACACGCCAGGCGGTTGCTGAAAGACAGACAGCCTCCCGGTTTTACCCAGATATCCAGCCTGCCGCTGCCGAACCGGTAGGCCTGCTCAAGGGAATCCAAAATTCTTGAACGATCCCTTGGCCGGAGCATTACCCGGTCAACCACCACATTTAATTCTGAAGGATTTAAGTCTGATTCCCAATCCTTAAGGAAGTGTATACCGCCATTAAAGAAGATACGGTCAAATCCGTTTCCGGCCAATGACCGGCGAACCTCCTTTGGCGTTATATGATCTAAGGGAATGGGATAGGTGATCACCACCTCAGACCCTTGGGCAAACTCTTGAAGCCTTTGCCAGATAAGCTCCGGACTTTCTGGAACCACTGATTTACCGCATTTTCTGCAATGCAACCGACCCATGCGGGCGAAAATCAGTTTCACGTAATCCGTGATTTCCGTCATGGTGCCGACGGTGGAACGGGAGGTTCGGACCGGATCTTTACGATCGATTGCAATGGCCGGCGGAATCCCCTGTATGGTGTCTACTTGCGGCCGGTCCATGCGATCCATAAATTGGCGGGCGTATGGAGAGAAGGTTTCAACGTACCGGCGCTGTCCCTCGGCATAAAGGGTATCAAAGGCCAACGACGATTTTCCGGAACCGGAAACACCGGTCACCACTGTTATTTTGTTGAGGGGAATTTCAAGGTCGAGGTTTTTTAGATTATTTTGACAGGCGCCTTTGACCTGTATCGCGCTAATCGCCATTGAGCACAACTCCACGAGGTTTCAGTTAGAATCATAATCATTAGACTAAAATGAATCATCAGCTACAAGCATCATAAGGAACGGTTTAGCGTAAAACGTATATATGATTCGATTGTCTGTCAACGGAGGGATGAAGGTTAAGAATTCAACACTTCTCTAATGGTGTCGGCCAGGTCACGCATGACCAGGGGTTTGGGCAGGAATTTTTGAATCCCCTTTTTCTTTATCTTCTTTTTAAGGTGTTGATCTCCGTTGCCGGAGCAAATGATGATGGGAACATCTGAGCGGATGGTTTTCAGTTGGGTAGCGGATCGGTATTTCTGCTTTCTTCGGTAACCGATTCTTCTGCAAGGGGTAGATAGACCTCGAACGTGGTCCCTTTATTCGGTTGGCTGGAAACAGTGATGGTTCCTCTATGGCTTTCCACAATACCCATCGTCACAGCCAAGCCCAATCCTGTCCCTTTCCCTTTTCCCTTTGTGGTGAAGTATGGATCGAAGATCCGTTCCTGTGTATCCTGATCCATCCCATGACCGGTATCTTTGACGCTGAGTTTAAGATAACGACCGGGAGAAAGGTCCGGATAATAAGACGGGTGCATTGAGTCGAGTTCTGTCATCGTCAACGACACGTCAAGCACACCTCCTTTATCCCACATGGCATGAGCCGCATTGGTGCATAAGTTCATGACCACTTGATGGATTTGGGTAGGATCTGAAAACACGATATCGGCTTTGGTGTTAATATTTTTTCGGATTTCAATAGACGGGGGAATCGTGGCCTTAAGGAAAGTCAGGGTTTCCTTAACGATGGGACCGATCATCACGGGTTTCAGCTCTTGTTCGGTCTGGCGGCTGAAGGTGAGGATCTGATCGACTAAATCTCTGGCCCGAAATGCCGCTTTTATTACCTCATTTAAATTCTTATGCGGCCGGCTGCCGTCTGTGTGTTCACTAATGACCAGTTCCGTATAACCGATTACGGCGGTGAGTACATTGTTAAAATCATGGGCGATTCCCCCTGCAAGGGTGCCCAAGGCCTCCATTTTCTGGGAACGCATCAACTGGCTTTCAAGATTTTTTCTTTCTTCTTCGGCTTTCAATCGCTCGGAAATATCTCTGGCAACACCCCGAAATCCGATGGGTTGACCGATCTGATCTTTTACCAGATAAATTGACAATTCAAAGCTCTTTTTTTCGCCGGTTTTTCTAAGAATTTCGCAATTCCGGATTTCTAAAGGGATGCCGGTTCGGTAAACTTTGTTGAAAACATCATAAACATCCCGAAACGTTGCCATGGTCGTATACCGCCGGCAGTGTTTTCCCAGCAACTCTTCCTTTTCATACCCTAGCATGTTGCAGATACAGTGGTTGAAAAACGTCAATCGTCCCTTAAGATCCGTTTCAAAAAATCCCTCTTCGATACTCTCTAAAATTGCCCGGTACTTGGCCTGAGTCTCAAAGACTTCTTGGATATTTTTCCGCAGTTCCGCCTTCATGATCATGAAAGATTCGGTGAGATTGCCTACCTCGTCCTTGGATTTTATGGGGAGATCGTCCGGTTTGATAATGCCCGCACCATCACTGGTAAAATCCTGCAAAGGGATTTCCCTGGCATAGGTTGCAAGCCGTTTCAGCGGACGGGACACTCTGGACATCAAAAAATAGACGGCTATGAGACTGATGAGGAAAATAATCATTATCACCGCACTCTGGCGGGTAACAAGGGCATTTGCGGGTTCATGGATTTCCTGAACCGGAACCGCTACCGCGATATACCAGTCAAACGCTTTAAAATAACTCACCTTTGCTTCCATGACCAGGCTGCCTACTGATGAAGCGACGGCATATTGGATGGACCCGTCATCTTTCTGTGCGGTCATTTTTAGATCATCTAAAAGAAGATTCCCGGTTTCTATATTGAGCAGGGTTTTGTAATCCGCATCGACCGGATTTTTCGGCGGTATCAACATATCCCCGTTTCCATTGAACAGGAAAGCGTATCCGGTTTTGGCAATCTGGATATGTTCAAAGGTAGATTTCAACACCTCGATAATCTTGTCCATTTTTTTTTGCGCCTGTGCTTCGATATCCACAAAATCGAGCATTGCACAAACGGTCCATTTCCACCGATGAAACGGTGCGAAAAACCCGAGTTTTTTGCGGCGGGCAGCTCCGTTTGAGTCTTTCCAGTAGAAAACAGCGAAATCTCCGCCGCTGTTCAGCACGTCTTCCCTCATGACTTCATGGATTTTACGGTCTTTGATATCCTTTAAAGCGGTCATGGAAAGGCCTTCAAGTGCTGAATCCGGATGGCTGATGATGGTGCCGTTTCGATCAAAAATAAAGAGATTTCCATTTTGTGCATGGGCTGATTTTATCCAGCTCAGGGTTTGGCGGCGAGCCTCCTCCCGGGAAAGAGGACCATCTTCAGCAAGCCTGGCATTTGCATCCAGAACCGATACGGAGAGTGTCGCCACTTCTCTTAATTGCCTGGTGGAAGAGACCGCCAAATCGAATTTTTCAGAGAGGAGTTTGTTGTAACCACCCTTGATGTTGAGTTCCACAAGCCGCAGGATATTTTGATATGATGCCCGTTCACTGGCGAGTATGGCCTTGCCCACATCCCTGTGGGCAAAATAGATAATACCCGCGGCAGTGGACGCCATGATGAGTGTGACCAAAAAGAAAATTTTTGCTTTAAGTGTTGAAAACATTCAGCGTCATGTTGATTTATTTTTGATATCAGGGAAACTCGAATCCTTGATGCCGGCATTTACACGGGTGCGGACGCAAATCTCCTATCTAAATAGTGTAATCGGCATCGATTCATATAACTTGATAATATAAGAATTTT